>DATDHK010000420.1:0-10188 GCA_036521635.1 Bryobacteraceae bacterium
GGGATATTGGGGTGTGGTCAACATCAACACGGCGACGTACTGGGGACCAATGGTGCTGCATTGTTGAGCGGCTGCCGCAACTCCGCCGGCCGCGGGGGCGATGCTTGCCGCTGCGATACGGCCCGCTATGGTTACACCACCTAGTCGTACCGAGCCGCCGGCGCGGGGGAGAGTGGGGCCGGCAAAGTACACCTCAAATTTCCCGCTGGTTGTTTGGAGGCGCCAGAAGGTCTGGCTGCGATGGTGCTCGAAGTCGTCGGCCACAGTGCTTTCGAGTGTGCCTTCCCATTCGCCTTTGGACTCGATCTCGGCTTGGGGCGCAATGGTACGCAATCGCGTGACGGTCTCTGGCGGCAAACCCATTTCAAGGACGATTCCCGGATCGGTTTCCATGAGGGCAGCCAGCAGCTTGGCGCGCTGGTCCAAGAGCATGCCGATTGTGAATGGGTTCCGGAGTTGAGATGACGCGGCTCTGGTCAATTCCGTGTTCAGAGCGGCGATCTGGCGGGATAGATCGTTGGGGCGGCTTTGCTGGCCCCAGACGCATAGACTCAGCCACGCGGAGCCGAGCGATAGCACGGCCCATTTGAGGATCGTTTGCAGCATGCGGATCGGTTGTAGGGAAATCTGATTGACAGTAACACACTTCGACATATTTCCGGGCCGAGGGCGAATTATCACCAGATCGCGAACCGAATGTGATAGGATCGTCAACATTTAATTGCTATGCCGGCCTATACTACGTTTCGGAATCAAAGATACTAATTTGAGACATTTGAGGAGAAAATATGGATACCGACTCGATTGTAAAACTTCGCGTCGACGGCATTAAGTCGAGTTGCGAGCGCGCACGACTATCATTCTTCGTTATGTTGATCGCATCTTGCGCTGTGATGGTGGCGCAGTATAACGATCATTTGGCCTGGGATAATCACCTAACGGAAGCTCACGGGGGACTGAGGGAATGGCCTCCTCCAACGCCAGAGTCCCGCGACCCACGGGACAAAAGAATCACACAGCTTGCGGCTAAGGCAGAGGAACAGGAGGTCAAGAACGGCGTTGACAATACAACGATCACGATAGGTTTATTTGGGTTGCGAATAGGGCCGAGCGATTTGACTCTATTTGGGTCTCTTGCGATGTTAGTGGTCTCAATGTACTACTGTCTCTGTAGCCGGCGCGCCAGCCATGACATCGAGTCGCTTCTGGAGGATGTGCAAGACACAGATTTAGAGGTCAGGAAGTATGTGCTTGTTGGAGTCAGGCAATCACTTGTATTGCACATGGCGGTGGAAGAAGAGACTGTCTCTTCAGTAGTCACCAAAAAGCAATGGCCGCGGACACTTCGTGGACTCAGTTCTGTCTACTCGTCGTTGACTTACCTGCCGTCGGTGGCAATCGGTGCGACAGTTTTAGCCGATCTATGGTGCGCGTTCCTGCAGCGTTCCGAACAGTATCCGGACCCATTTTGGTGGCTTCTCCATCTTCAACGATTCTATTTTCTCCAATACGTTACCCTCGACGTTCTGGCAATCGTGACACTGTTGTTCGTGCTGTCGGTTAACAGACTCACAAACCGCTTCCATAACGGAACTACGTCGGCCATGCAACGATTTGTCGGGTAACCTGCGAGATGAGCGTGGACCGCGTATTACCAAACCCGGCAGGCGGGTGCGCGGACCATGGGCTGTCCGACCTTGCAGGCGAAGGCCTGTTGGAATTCCGGCATGTTCGACAATACGCCGTTGACGCGGTAGGGTCCGGGGCTATGTGGATCGATCTGGGCGAGCATGCGGGACGTTTCCGGACGCACGTTTTGGCACCATACCTGGCCCCATCCGAGGAAGAAGCGTTGCTCCGCGGTGTAGCCGTCGATTTTGCCCTGAGGCTTTTCCTTCAGCGCATCCATGAGAGCCATGAACGCCAGGCGCACGCCGCCGTTGTCCGCGGTGTTCTCGCCCAGCGTCAGCTTGCCGTTCAAGTGGACGTTCTCCAGCGGAGTGAACGAAGAATATTCCTGGATGAAACACTCGGCGCGCTTTTGGAATTCCTTGGCGTCTTCGGCGGTCCACCAGTCGGTCAGATTGCCTTGCGGATCGAATTGCCGGCCTTGATCGTCGAAGCCGTGCGTCAATTCGTGTCCTACCACCGCGCCCATTCCGCCGTAATTCACGGCAGCGTCCATTTTGTTGTCGTAATACGGCGGCTGAAGGATGCCCGCCGGAAAGTTGATATTGTTCTCGGTCGGGTTGTAGTAGGCGTTCACCGTGGGCGGGGTCATGAACCATTCCGTGCGGTCCACTTGCTTGCCGATCTTGCCCATCACACGGCGCACTTCGAATTCGGTGGCGCGCTCATCGTTGCCGATGGCCTCGCCGCGCACGATCTTCACGCTGGAATAATCGCGCCAACTGTCCGGATATCCGATCTTGTTGGCCACCGCGCGCAGCTTCACCAGGGCCTGCTCCTTGGTGGCGGGAGTCATCCAGGAAAGGGTCTGGAGATCGTCCTTCAGGGCCTTTTCGATATCGTGCACGGTTTTGAGCGTGCGCGCTTTTCCTTCAGCGCCGAAAGTTTCTTCGACGTATTTTTGGCCGAGCGCGAAGCCCAGGTCGCCATCCGTCGCCGCGACGCAGCGCTTCCAACGCGGCTGGGGTTCCTTGGCGCCGGTCAAGGTGTGCTTGAAGAAATCGAAGTCTTCGCCGACAAAAGCCTTGGGCAGGAACGATACCTCGGCGTGAACCAGATGCCAGCGCAGATAGGTTTTGAGGTCATCCAAATTGGTCTGCACCAGAACGGATTCCAGGGTGCGGAAAAAGTTCGGGACCGCTACGTTGAGGTCGGCGATGCCCGGCGCGCCGACGCCTTCGAAGTACTTCGGCCAGTCGATCGCCGGATTCATCGAAAACAGCTCGTGTACGGTGAGCTTGTGATAAGTCTGGTTGGGATCGCGGCGCGATACGCGGTCCAGCGATCCTTTAGCCAAGTCGGTCTCGATCCGCATTACGGCGGCTGCATCGGCCGCGGCTTTTTCCGCGGACTCGCCTAAAAGCTGAAAGATTTTCGTGACGTGCGCCAGGTATTGCTTGCGCAACTCCACCGATTTCGCATCGTCCTTCAGATAGTAATCGCGATCCGGAAGACCGAGGCCACCCTGGTCCGCCTGCCCGATCATTTTCATGGAATCCTTGGCGTCCGGGCCGGAGGAAAAATTGAAGAAGGCGTTGACGCCGAGCAGATGCAGGCGCACCAGCTCGGCGCGGATTGCGGATTTCGCGGTCATTTCCTGGATGCCCTGGAGATCGGGCTGGAGCGGCTGAACGCCCAGTTTTTCGATGGCCGTTTCGTCCATGCAGGAGGCGTAGAAATCGCCGATCTTTTGCTCGATGCCGGTTCGCGTGCGGCCGGTGGAGGCGGATTTTTCGAGAATGTTCTGAAGGATCGCGCGGTTGCGCTCCTGCAGCTCGCTGCTGCGGCCCCAGAGAGACTGGTCATCCGGAATGGGGTGGCTGGCCATCCATCCGCCGCAGGCGTAGCGGTAAAAGTCGACGCAAGGGTCCGCGGATTTGTCGATGTTGGCGAGGCTGAATCCGGGGACATTCTGCTGGGCGGCCGCGGTAGCGGCGATGAGGCAAAACAGAAGCGTAATTCGCACGCTTTATTTTACTTCAGATTCATTTCACTTCAATACTTCTTCGATAAATGTGAGGGCCCGTTCATCCTTGCTTTGGCCCAGCCAGAAGATGGCTTGCTTGCGGACTTCGGCGTTCTTGTTGGTGCGCGCCACTTGAATCAGCAGCGGAACGCCCTCGCCGGAGGGCATTTGCGTGAGGGCGAAAACAGCCTTCTTCTTCACTTCGGTTTCGGGATCGTTGGCGATGGCGTCGCTGATGGCGGATTCCGCCACTTTGCGTTGCGCGCGCTGGGCCAGCCAGAACAATGCCTGACCGCGCACGCGCGCGCTTTTGTCGTTGTGGGCTACGGCGACCACTACGTTCGCGGCCTGCGGGTCTTTGTTCTGTGTGAGAGCGAAGACGGCGTGCTCACGAATTTTATCGCTGGGATCTTCGCGCACGATCTTGCTTACCAGTTGAAATCCACGCTGTCCGCGGGAGTTGCCGAGCCAGAAGATGGCCTGACGCCGCACTTGTTCCGGATGGCTGGGCGCAAGCATCTCTTCGAGCGCCGCGTCCGCGGACGGATCGGCATGCAGCGCAATCGCGGAGACGGCGTTGTCCGCGTTGCGCAATTGTTCACGCGTTTGTCCGGCTGTGTCTTTGGCGATTGCGAGCAGCGCCCGTATGCTGTCGGGAGCGCTGACGCCGGTCAGCCATATAAAGGAGAGGCCGCCGGCGTCCAGCTCGCATTCCGGAGTGAAGGTGCGGATCTTGGTCACCTGCCGGTTTTCGATGCGATACAACACCATCAGGTGCGAGGGCCCTTCCAACTTAACCGGCTGGGTGTTGGCGGTAGTCATCACCCGCTCATTGACGCCGGGCTCGAGGAAGCAGCCTCTGGAATTGTTGTTCCAGCAACAACTCTGCCGGTCGCCGGGAATGATCGGGACCGCGTAGCCAACCCAGCCCACCGCCGATTGCGCGCTCTGGATTGCCCGAAGCGTCGATTCCAGTCCGCCGGAAACCGCGCGCGTTTCTACTCGCGCGTTCTGCACCTGCGGCTGCTGGGCTTGCAAAGCAGCAACGGCGGCGATCGAAATAATTACGAACGAACAGAGCGCCTTCATTTGCTTAATATCTCCATCAGATAGTCGGTGGCTTCCTTGGAGTGCATCACCGAGAGTTGCTGAATAATCGTTTTCTTCAGGTTCACGTCGGATTCCTTGCGTGCGATCTCCACCAGCGCGGCCCCATTGTTTTGGATGAACAGGGCGTTGATGATGCTCTTCTTGTTGTCGGTATTGGTTTCCTGAGCGTACAGGCCGACCAGCGCCGTGCCGGTCTTGTTGCGTCCCATGACTCCCAGTTGATTGATGGCGGTGTGGCGCAGGTTGTCGTCCTTTTCGCTTTTCGCCAGCTCGACCAGCTTGTCGGCATTGCCGGCAATAAAAAGACCCTCGATGATGGCGCGCTTCACTTCGGGCGCGGATTCGCTGGTGTAGAGAAGAGCGAGATCCGCCGATCCGCCGGCGTTGCCGAGCAATTGGATGGCTTTGACCTTCAACTCCGCATTCGATTCGGACCTGGCTACCGCCAAAAGATTCTCGCGGCTGCCGGCGGCCATGAAACTGTTCAAAATGTACCGCTTCATATGGACGTCGTTCGAGCTTTTGTAAATGTCGACCAGCATCTGCAGGTTTTCCCGTCCGCCGTATATGCCGAGATATTCAATGGCCTTGGCTTGCAGGTCGGGATTCGACCCGCCCTTGGCGACCGTCGCCAGCACTTCGCGCGATTTTTGGGAATGGTTCTGCGCCAGCACGAACAAAGCCCGCTCCTTGACCCTGGCCGAATTGGTGCTCTTCAGCAATTTTTCGAGCAGTGGGCCGGCGCGCTCAGGATCCGTGTTCATCAGGCTGTTGATGGCCAGCAGCTTCAGATCTTCATCCGTTGCGGACTCCGGCGAAACCTGGCCGGTTTGGGCGCGAATCTCTTGTTGCAACGCTCTGGCGTCCTCAAGCCAGCGGCTGTTGGGATAATTCTTTTGCAGCTCCGCGAGACTGGCCAGCGCATCTTCCCGTTTTCCTAATCGATGCTGCGCGTAGGCGCGCCAATAGAGTGCTCCGTCGGCCCGGCCGCCTTTGTTCTCGATTACGCGATTGAACGCCTCGACCGCTTTGTCGTAGTCTTTGCGATCGAGATAGCTCTTGCCGGATCGATAGTACCGCTCGTCGTTGTCTTGCGCGCGCCGGGCTTCGGATCTGGCGCGGGCGGATTCGACGTCCGCCTCACTGCGGGCCGCCCGCGGCGTTTGGAAAGCCAGGAATCCGAATTCCGATAGTTCGGGCGGCAGTGGGGGCATGGGCGTCAACAGCGCCATGGGGCCCATGGGAGCCATCGGAGCCAACGCGGGCATTGGCGGCATCGCGGGCATTCGGGGCGTTGGGGGCATCGGGGCCATGGCGGGCAGGGGCGGCATCGGCGGCATGGCCAGCATCGGGACCATCGGCGCTATTGGCGGGACAGGAGGAATCCCGTCCACATCCCAAACCCGATCTATTGCCGCAGGCCGCGGGGTCCGCCATGGACTTGGCTGGGCGGGTGGTGTGGGCGGCGTGGGCGCCTCCTGCGAAAAAGCCAGCGTCGCCGGCACAACAAACAATCCGGTCATCACGATGATTCTGCTAATTTGTGTCATTTTTCAATCTTCCTTACAGCGTTCGTTTTTCTTTCTCCGATACAGGCTTGCTTTCTTCCTGGCGCACGCGCGAGCCCAGCACGCGCACTTTGAACAATACCCCGCGGCTTTCGATCTCCCGCCGCAACTCATTCAGTTGATCGCTGGAAACTTCCGACGGGCTGTGCGAGATCTCCAGCAGCACGCGCTCCAGATCGTCCAGTACGCTGGCCACCACCGTATCTCCGTTGCTGCGCGCGGTCTGCCGGTACAAGCGGTTGTCGTCCAGGAGTTGTTCCGCGGTCTGGCGCTCATCGGAAATATCCAATTTGCCCTGGCCATCCGCCGCATTGGTCAGCTCCGCCAGCACCATCTGCGACCGCTCCAGGTGATCGCCAACGGCCACCAACAGAATGCGCTCCCGGATTTGCTGGTTGGTGGCGACTTGCGGATCGTTCTTGTGGGAAAGGCGGCCGGCGAGAAACGCCGTCAGTAAAAGCGCCGCCATGGCGGGCGCCCAAATCCACCACTGCATGAAGCTGCGGCGCTTGCGGCCGGCGAGCTGCTTTTCCAAACGGCTCCAGACAGTTTTGCCGTACTCGCCGTTGCGCTCCGGCACGGGCGCGGAGTCCACCGTATTCAGCACCAGTTGGAGCGTTCGGAAATCGGACCGGCAAGTTTCACATTCAGCCATGTGACTTTCCACTTCGACCGTCTCAGCCGACTCTCCGTAATAAAAGAGGACGAATTGTTCTTCGCTAATATGACCTGTCATAACGAACTCACCGCTGGACCTACTATCGGTTCCAGGCTCTTGCGGAGCTTCTGAACCGCTCGAAAAATACTGTGCTTGGTTGCGTTGGTTCCGGTTCCCAGCGCCTCGCCGATCTCCTGGATCGACTGACCTTCAAAATGCCTCAGCACGAATGCCGTCCGTTCCTGCGCGCTCAGCTCATTCAGCGCGGCGTTGACCCGGTCCTTTACCTGGCTGCCGTACAGGAGCCGGTCCGGCCCCGGGCTGTCCATCGGAATCGACTGCAGAATGTCGCGATCTTCCACCGACCCTCGCTCTCTTTTCTCTTCGTGCCGTTTCCGCATGCGGATCAAATCCAGCGAATAATTCGACGCGATGCGATACAGCCAGGTGGAGAAGCTGGACCGCGCCTCGTATTTATCCAACTGCCGGTATGCCCGCAAAAAAGTTTCCTGCACCACGTCCTCGGCGTCCTGTTCGTTTCCAGTCATGCGAAAAGCGAGACGGAAAATGGCGCGGCTGTGCTGCTCGACCAGCAGTCGAAACGCGTCGCTATCACCCGACCGCGCCCGCTCGACCGCGCCGCCGGCTTCCACTTCCATCCAGCCTTTAGACTACGGCTTTCAGTAACGGTTAGGGTGACAACTTGTCCCGTTCGGGGGTGAGACCGCGAGACATCCTGTCCCCCGGCCTATGTGCTTGCAACCACGTAGAGTATTGGAAGCACAAGTGCAAGTAGCCCAACGGGTTCCTATATGAGAAGGTGGAAGCAATGCACCTGGCGTTCTCTGATTTTCCTGGAAATCTGGAAAAATGAGCGCGGTCAAGACTTAATCGAATACGCAATGATTGCGGGTTTCATTGCCGTTGTATCCGGCATGTTCATGCCCAACGTCGCTCGCGACCTAAGCACGGTATACAGCAAAATTTCGAGCGCTGTGAAGGGGGCGGCATAACCGCTGCTTCGCGCATTTTATGTGGGGCAGATTGTTAATTTGCGGTCGATTGTCAATCGGACTGTAACTTTCGGTGCATTACCGTACGGGCCGATTGACAATCGGCCGCAGATTAACAATCTGCCCCACATGAAAAGTGTTCGGTGATTTGACGGGGATGTACAGGCCGTCGAAAGCGGTGCGCCAGGTTTGGCCGCCGTCCTCGGATTCCTCGCAGAACTGGCGGACACGATCTGGCCGGACGGGAGTGAAGCTGTGGCGATGCAGCCCGGAGCGGGTGGGCCCTTGCTCACGCATCGCGCCGTCTTTCCAACCGCCCGCCACTTTTAGAATTTCGCCTGTGTTGGTGACCCAGAGCTGTTCCCACTGCTTCGTAGTGGAATTGTAGAAATTCCAGCTTTTTCCTTCACCGCCGCCGAACGGCATCCAGTTCTCGAGGATGATGCATCCGTCCGCGATGCTTTGAATGCGGATCTTCGCGACGATCCGTCCGGCCACTTCGACGTTCCAGTCGCCAATCCAGAAATCAAAGCGGCGATACTCGGGATTCTGTGCGCAACTGTTCGGCGGTCCGGCGGCAAGCGGACACAATGACAACGCGAAAATAGCCAGCGCTTTCACGATTGTTTCTTGGGAAGGTAGATGCCGTCGAATGTCGTCGACCAGGTCTTGCCGTCGTCGTTGGATCGCTCCCATACCTGGTGCACGCGATTCTCGGGCATGGGCGTGAAGGTCAATTTCTCTAAAATCTTTTTGCCGGCGGGACCGACTGTCGTTCCCTCGTAGTGAATCGCTCCGCCGCGAAGCGTGCCCTCCAGCTTCAAGAGGCTGCCGGCGCTCATCCACAACTGTTCCCACTTGTGCGAGACCGAATTGTAGTAATTCCAACTCTTTCCTTCGATGCCGCCGATGGGCATCCAGTTCTCTTGCACGATGCAGCCATCCAGCATTTTCTCGATGCGGCTGTGCGCTGTGACTTGACCGCCCACCTGCACGTCCCATTCGCCGAGCCAGAAATCGAACTGGCGATACTCGGCCTGGGTCTTGCAAGGGTGGGCGTTCAGATCGATCTTTTCGCGGGCCTTCGCGAACGCGGAATCCGATTTTACTTTTTCGAAGGCTGGGTCCGTGTCTAGGAAGGTGAGGCCCAAGAAGCCCGCGTCGCCCGCGCGGTTCAGCCATTCCGCGGCTTTGGCTGCGTTGTTTTCGTTGGCGTAGGTGCGGGCGACTACGGCCATGGCGTATGGTCCCTGGAATTGGTTTTCGACGGCTTTCTCGAAGGCGTTGCGCGCTTCGGCGTTTTTGCCCAGGCGGTATAGGGAGGAACCCAGCCGGAACCACGAGCGGCCGTCGTGCTGGTCCTTGTCGACGGCGCTCTGGAATGCGCGGGCGGCGCCGGCCCAGTCCTGTTTCTGAAAAAGTGCGTCGCCTTCGGAGGGGGCTTGGGCGGGCAGGGTGAGGGATGCGAGTAGAAACATCAATGCGAATCGATAATTCATAAATCTCCTGTGGGGCAGGTTGGTAACCTGCGGCCGATTGTAATCGGCTTGTTCCGTGAAGCGTTTCAAGCTACAGGCCGATTTTCAATCGGCGGCAGATTACCAATCTGCCCCACAATTAATGGTGCTGCGCAGCGGCGGAGAAAAAAACCAGTACTTCTAGTGGCGCCGTAATCGAATGGAACTTGTGTGCGGCATGCGCGGCTACGAATACCAGCGATCCGGGCTGCACCGGATGCTCTTCGGATTCCACGCGCAACGTGCCGCGGCCGCTTAGCACGTAATACACTTCGTCTTCGTCATGCGGCGACTGCTTATCGTCGGCGCCCGCGCCCAACGCATAAACGCCCATGCGCATCGACGGAACTTTGAGGAATGGAAGGTAGGCGTTGCCCGCCTTCTCTCGTTGCTCCCGCAATTGGTCGATGCCGAACACTTGGGCTAGAGGCGGCTTGCTGCTTGCGTCTTGGTTCATAGTCGATTTTGTATCCGTTTGCGGCACCAGCGTAATCATGTATCCATGCGGGCCTTGGTACGCGATAAACGGTAGCCCGCCCGCGCCGTCGCCCTTCGATCCGATGTCGGCGTCGGCTTTGCCGTGCTGAAGGATCCAGCGACCGCTGCCACGCCAGAGGGCGCGCTGAAGCTCGAGGGCGACATCATGAAGCTGGTCGACGACCAGCTC
>DATDHK010000421.1:0-9236 GCA_036521635.1 Bryobacteraceae bacterium
GACCCGACTGCTCGGCACGCGAAACCCGAGGTTAATGATCACCGATCCGCCGTACGGAATTGAATTGGATTCGGAATGGCGGGATCGCGCCTGGCTGAACGGCCACGGTCCGGCAGAGCCGAGCTACCTGAAAAAACGGACGTCGGGGCACACGGAGACAACGATTTCAGGCGATACGCGCGCCGATTGGTCCGATGCGTTCGCGCTCGTTCCGAGTCTCGAAGTTGCTTACGTGTGGCACGCCAGCAAGTTCACGGGCGAGGTCCTCGACGGTTTACTGCGCATCGGGTTTCTTCACCACCAGCAGATTATCTGGAACAAGGAAAGGACGGTGTTGACCCGGACGCATTACTGGCTTCAACACGAGCCCTGCTGGTACGTGAGAAAGAAGAACGCGCCGTGGTTTGGCAAGCCCGGCGAGAACTCCACGATCTAAGATAAAAGTTGGCGCAGCCATTGTCTGGAAATGTCACAGCGAATTGGATTGGGTTGCGGGCACGGGTGGGCCATTTTCCATGAGCGGTCCACACTCGCGCACCGTCCACGGTCCGCTCTTCAAAGGAATCGGATCCTTTCTGTCTGGCAAAGGCGCCGGCATACCCGCCGATGTCATGTTGGATGATCAGCTTTCGATCCGGCGAGGTAAAATTGCCCACGAACGTGTCGCCTCCTCCCACTCGGTAGCTGAATCCAGTTGGCAGTGTGACTTGTCCATTCCACCACCTGAACACTCCCGATCTTTGGTCCCAACTTGTGCCTATTGGCATCGGTGAGCGCTTGGCACAGGAAGCGACAGCAGCATCGCAAAGGTCGAGATCCCGCACAATATCCTCACGGAAACAATATAGCAGTGCCGGGAGCTAAATCACGTCGGCGAAACTTTTTCGCAGCTTGTAGAACCACGCATGGCCCAGGAAAAAAACCACCAGCGCCAGCGCCCACAATTTCACCAACGGCAGCAACTCAGGGGCATGATGCTCCAGAAAAATTGCCCGGTAGCCGCGCACTAGAACGAAGATCGGATTCTTCCGCAGAAGAACCATGGCGCTGGCGGGCAGGTTGCCTTCCTCATAACAAATGGGCGTCACGAAGAACCAGAGCGTCAGCAGGAAGCCCATGATCTGGCCGAGGTCGCGCGCGAAGACGCCGAGCGCGGCCAGGAACCAGCAGACGCCCATGGTAAACAGCAGTTGCGGAATCAGCAGGACCGGCAGCCACAGAACCGTTTCCGGAATCGCGCCGCGGATCAGCAGCAGCGCCGCCAGAAACACGACGGCCGCGAACATTTCGGTAACGAGGCCGGCCAATACCTGGTTCACCGGCAGCGTCGCCAGCGGGAAAATCAGTTTCTTTACGAAGTTGCGATGTTCCAGGATGACGTGCGGCGCACGGCCGGCGGGTTCGGAGAAGGCCAGCCACGGCAGCATGCCGGCCAGGAAGTAAAGCGCGAAGCTGGTGGAGCTTTTGTCGGCGCCGAAGCGGGATCGCATCACTACGCCGAACACGAAGAAATACGTGGCCATTAAGAGGATTGGATTGAGCACCGTCCAGAATACGTCGGCGAAGGAGCCGCGGTAGCGGGCGAGAATATCGCGGCGGGCCATGGAGCGAATCAGCCGGTGATTTTTCGCGATGGTCTGCAATGGGCTAGAAAAAAACTTGGGCAGCGCCCGGCGCATTCGCCTGAGGCGCTGCGCGCGTTTGGTAGTGATCCCTTGGCCGCGGAGGCGAACTTGGCCCTCCGAGGTCTCGGCCTCGATTCGCAGGAATGGCTCGCCGCGCTGGTATGCCCATCCTTCCGGCTGCTGGATTGGCGAAACATAAATCACGTATCCACCGGCTTCCGGCGGAAAGCCAATGGACATCTCAAGCGCAACAGTCTCATCGGGCCGGACTTCGTTTGGAAGCGGCGTCCATTCGCCTTCCTGAATAAAAAAGTTCGTTTCCGGATCGAAGAATTGCCAGCCCAGGAAAAAGCTCCCGGGGTTCCAGATCCCGCGCGATTTGTTTTCGAGCACAACGCGGATTTGTAACGCGGATCCATTGGCGCGCGCTTCCACTTCCCGGAATTCGGCGCGCATCACTGATACAACCAGGCCGGATAGCGGTTTCGAACCGGGCCGGTTTTGCGGCCAACGGCATAGATTCCGTCACCGCGCAGATCTTGCGCGCACTTGTAGCGCTCCAGCAGATGGATTACCCACTCGTGCTCCGGTTTTGGTTCTTCCCGGAACGGGCCGGTTTCCAGCAGCGCGACTTCGAACCCGGAATCCTGCAATAGGGCGGTAATTTCTCGCGGCGCATATTCCCGATTGTGCCTGGCCTCAGGCTCTGCGCCATCCACCGGTGGAGAAATATACGCGGGGAAAAACCCTGGATGAAAACCAAAAAGAATTGCAGAGATCGCCCGCAACGAAACAATGTTCGGAGTGGTCAGCACCAGGTGGCCGCCGGGTTTCAAGATCCGATTGATCTCGGCCAGCATGGCCATCGGATCGCGGGTAAGATGCTCCAGCAGTTCGCAGCATAATACGGTTGCGAAATACTCGTCATCGTAGGGAAATCGGTCTTTCTCCGCGTCGAAAAGGTCTACGTCGCAGAAAAACTCCGCGCCGGTCGAAGATGTGGTGGCGCGGCGCTCCGAATTTCCCGAAGGCCCGTAATAACAGCCGCGAACTTCACCGTATCCCAGCTTCTCCCGCAGCGCGGGAGTGATTTGCAAATACGAACCCATCTCCAGAATGCGATCTTCCGGACCGCCAGGCGGCGTAATGGAGAGAGTTTTCTCGAGGCGAGTCAAATGCGTTTGTAAATAGCCCTTGGACGCTTCCGTCGGCGACCAGGATGCAATGTATTCCGGTTCCACTTCGACCGTGATTTGTTCGACGGGCTGTTCAACGGCGATTGGAGAGGCGGCCACTATAGGCATGGCGCCGTTATGCGCCACGCGGTCGAGAAACTCCGCGTAGCGTTGCGCCACCTTTGGCCAAGTGCATTCCGTCTCTACCCATTTCCGCGCGCGCTCTCCCAGCAACTGCCGCAAGCCGGGCCGGCTCACCAGCAGATTCAGGTATTCAAATAGCTGGTCCTCTTCGCCGGCGTCCACCGGCGCTTTCAAACAAATATCATCGGGCAGTTCGCTGAAAGATCCCACTTCGGACACAATCACCGCCTTACCCAGGCCCAGCGCGCGCATCAACGTTCCGGAGTTTTCGCCCACGGTCGGATAGCGGAGATTCAAAACGATGTCGCTGGCGGCGATGTACCCGACGAATTCCTCCAACGGGCGGAATCCAAGCAGGCGCACGCTGGCCGACAGATCCATCGATTGAATCATGGACTGGAGCGGAAACTCGGCGTGCGGCTCACCCACCAGAATCATCTTCGCGTCCGGCTGCAAGCGCAAGAGCCTGCGAAAAGCCCGCAGCGATTCCGCGATTCGTTTGTACGGTTTCAGGAAGCCGAAAATTCCGATGAGCGGCGTGGTTTCGTTCAGCCCCAATCGATCCCGATATTCGAAGCGGCCGGTTTCGGGAATCCACGCGCCGTGCGGGATTCTCGCGATTGGCCCGGCGAAGCCAGCGCCGCGCAGCTCCGTCTCCACGCAGCCGCTGTGCACGATGGCGGCTTTCGAGCGGGACAGCAGGCGGCGCAGCATGGGAACGCCTTCGTAGTCGGGCCCGGTTTCCAAGGCCCGCACGCGTTTGGAATACTCGATGGCCTGCGGGTCGCCCTCTTGCTCCACGGCGAGCATGTAGGCATCCCAATCGCCGCGCTTGATGGTGATGTCGGCGATCAAGTGGTGCAGGTTGGCTTCGTGGACCACCACCACTCCCGGATGTTCCAGCGCGGTCTCGTAGCAGAAATCGTGATGCGCGTTGTTTCCCACCTGGTAGAGGACGACGTCGAAATCGGCGGGGTTGAAGCGCGGCGGCTTGGATGAAAACACCTGGACGTCCGCCAGCTTTCGCAGCTCTTCCAGCAATGTCGCTGAATAGTCCGCGATTCCGCTTCTAGCCGGGGGAAGCGGAGAAAAGAAGGCGATCTTGTTTGCCACGGATGAGCCGGGAGAATTCGAAACTATTTTACAAGCTCCATCGAGAACGTGCCCAAGGCAAGCGGCACGCGCACGAGAGCGGGAGTACGGGCCGCGTCTTTCAGGAAGAAAACCTCAAAGCTTATGTCGGACGAGCCGCCCTTCACTGAAGCCGTCAGGCGATCCGCGTCGACCTGAGTATCGCCAACGTGAATCTTCTGGGTGCCTGCAAACTCGACACGGACTTCGTACGCCGCGCCGAAGAAAACCGTCTGCGTGGGAGGAATGCGGCCCTGGCTCAATTCACGGCGCACGAAATAGAGGTATGCCAGCGCATCTTTTCCACAAGTGGGCGATTTCAGCTCCGACTTGCCGCCGCCAACGGTTTGGCGCGTCGCGGCGCCGCTTTGCGCATCGAAGGTGGTCTTCTCGTCGGTCTTCTTCCGGCCGTGCGTGGTTGTCCTTTGGAATTCCGCGGAGCAAAAGTCGGAGGAGGCGTCCGACTTATACCGGTCGGAGACCGCATAGCCCGGCACCGCGGCATCGAGTTCAAATTCGAGATGACGACGCTCGGTATCCTGAGTTGGCTTGAGCAGAGTGGCATGCAGTTGGGCTTCGCCAAGGCTTAGCCCACTGGACCAGTTGATGCTATAGCGCAACTGTTCGTTGTTAAAACCGGGAGCGCCGACCGGCGCGGCGGAAAGCGCAAAAGCCGCCAGCATCATTTGGAAATATTTCATTAGCGCGCCGCCGAAATCGTGTTCATTGCCGGAACCCGCCGGCCCTTCGTCTGACCGGCCACTTCGTAATATAAATCCAAAGTCTTCGCGGCGGAGTTTTCCCAACTGAACATGGCCGCACGATGAGTGCCCAGCCGCTCCATGCGATGCCGCAACTCGGGGTTCAGCAACAGGTCGCGCATGGCCAGCATGATGTCGTTCTCCGAATGCGGATCGAAGAGCAGCGCGGCCGAATCCGCTACTTCCGGCATCGCCGACGTGTTCGCGCACGCCACCGCGCGGCCGCAGGCCATGGCTTCGAGTATCGGCAATCCGAACCCCTCGTAGAATGACGGATAAACAAACAGGTCGCAAGCTCCGTACAGCCGCAGCAGCTCGTCGTCGCAAACAAAGCCGGTGAAGTGGATGCGGTCCGCCACGCTCGATTTTTTCGCAGCCGCGCGAATGACCGGCGTGTACCAGGTTTCCTTGCCGACAATCGTCAGATGATGCGGCAATTGCGGATGTGCGCGCATTAGTTGCTCGAATGCGTGAATGAGACCTATATGATTCTTACGCGGCTGAAGATCGCCGACGGTGAGGATCATGGGCGCCGGCAAGCCAAACGTGGAGCGCACCGCGCGCTGCGCGGTTTCACGCGCTATGGGTCGAAACGACGACGAAACGCCGTTGGGAAGAACTACAACTTTCTCGTCGCTGAGTCCGTACGCATCCAGAATCCTGCGCCGGGAAAACTCACTAGGCGTTAGCACGCGAGAGGCGGCCCGCACGGTCCGGTCAACCGTGTAACGGAGCTGCCGGGCGCGGAAAGACGTAAAGTATTCGGGATGTTCCAGAAAACTGACGTCGTGCACGCTGACCACCACCGGTACGGCGCAGAATAGCGGCGCGGTGTATTGAACGTGCAGTAAATTCGGCCGATCCTGACGCAATTTCCGTGGAAGATCGAACCCCAACCGGACGAAGGGATTTACCGCCACGCGTCTTTTAAAAAATCGTTCCGGGACGCTTTCGAACGCGGTTTCACGCGAAAGGTACGTCACGAAATCCGCCTGGCGATCGAGTTTTGCGAAGCAATTCAACAGGTTTCGGATGTATGTTTCGTTCCCCGTTAAGTGCTGGCCGATCGCATGGGCGTCTACGGAAAAGCGCATCACCATCTCCAGTATAGAGGGTTTCATTTCGCCCGAAACCCTTACAAATCGTTTACAAGTGGCAAACTCACCCTATGCGTTGTGTCACCTGCAATTACTAACCCGAACTTACGGGCCGCGTTGCTCCTATTAGACCACTGAATCCGCAACCGTGTTTCCAAAGATCGCGTCCAGGCGCCTCCAGGCGGCCGGCCAGGTATATTTTTGTTCAAACAGCAGCCGGCCGGCACGGCCAATTCGGGCGCGATTTTCCTGTGTTTCGAGAAGGCTGGACACGGCCTCGGCGAAGTTATCCGGTCCATCGGCCAGGATGAGGTGCTCTCCGTGGAGGCACTCCAATCCCTCGGCGCCGAGAGTGGTGGAAACGACCGCGGTTCCAGCGGCCCAGGCCTCTAATATCTTGACGCGCGTGCCGCTGCCGGCGAGCAAAGGAACTATCGCGACTTGCGACTGGGCCAGCGATATAAGCGCATTCTCCACAAAGCCCGTCAACTCAATTCTTGCATCATTGGCAACGACGCGGTGGATCGCTTCCGGGTTTCTACCGACGATTTTCCAGCGCAGGTTGGGCCAGCGCGAACGGAGGGTTGGCCAGACACGCTCACGGAAGAATCGCACGGCGGAGATGTTGGGGGCGTACTCCAGATTGCCGCTGAAAACAATCTCGTTTCTTTCTTCGCGAGGGGGAGCTTCGATATACGGAAGGGCGTTGGGGTAGACGGTGACATTTGAATCTGAGGCGATGCCTCGAACGCGCTTTGAGTCCTCTGGCGAAGTTACGAGCAGGCGATCGAACTTGGGGAGCCATTTGCGTTCCAATGCCACAGAAGCTGTGGCAAATCGCCTCAACGCCAATGCGCGCGCGGGGCTTTCCGAGGCTGCCAAGGTTTGGTGCCAAACCGATTCAATATTGTGCAGATCTAAAATCACTTGCTTCGAACAGAGGCGGAGTTGCGCAACATAAGGGGCGCACCAGAAATGCTCGACGATGGCGACGTCATAGTGCTGGCCTGCCAGCATTGCTGCGATTACATCTTCGAATCCCGAGAAGCGATCCAACAGGGGCGGCCGGTTCCGGGCGATGCGCGACATGTTGCGGAGCGCTCGGGCGAGGGGCTTTTTGGAATGATAGGGCAAGTTGAGGACGTCTAGTTTTTCGATTCGTCCGGAAGGAATCGCGAGCGCTGGATCCGGATCGCCGGGTTCACGGAAGACAACTGCGTGTACGTCGAAGCGGCGCGCCAGATATTCCAATAGCGACGCGGAACGTAGCGGACCACCGCCGATGGCCGGATACGGCGCCTGCGGAGAGAGAAACAGGGCTCTAGGATTTTTTCCGGAAGCGCTGGGCGGCTGTTCCATAGACCTCTCGAGTAAGTTGTGCAGTCTTGCTCCAGGAAAACTGCGCGGCTCGGGCTCGCGCTTTTTCCCGCATCGCTTGAATTTGATCCGGCTGCTCTATCGCGGTGCGCAACACCTCTACCCATGCGCGCTCGTCGTCAACGTCGACGAGGAACGCCGCATCGCCCGCGACTTCTGAAATTGCCGCATCGCGCGACGCGATCACGGCCGCGCCGCATTGCATGGCCTCCAAGACCGGCAGACCGAAGCCTTCATAGTATGACGGATAGACGCAGGCGACGGCGCCGGAGTACAGCTTGGGCAATTCGGCTTCCGGAGCCAATCCCAAGAGATGCAACCCCGGCTCGCTCGGGATTTCGGGAAAATCCGCGCGCCGGCGGCCGGCCAAAACCAGGTCTACCGGATATTGTTTGCGCACTTCGCGCCAAACCTCGATCAATAGGCGCAGGTTTTTCCTCGGCTCCAGCGTTCCGACGTAGAGGAAATAGGGCGGGCCTTCACGGGGCACGCGCGCCGGCTGGAAAATCGACGCAGCGGCAAGCGGGACGGCCACTACACGATCGTCCTGTAGATGGAAACGCTCCATGGCCTGGCGTCTGACAGCTTGTGAAGGTGTGATCACCATACTTGCGAGACCCAGCCGCAGAAGCATGGGAGTGCGATTGCGAACGCGGTCAGACTCGATGTGCCAGCCAGGATCCATCCACGGCGAGAGGTCGTGCAGCGTTATGACGCTGGGCCGGATCGGCAAATACGGAACCGAGAAATCGGTGCCGTGGAAGACGTCGATTCCCAGCCGCGATATTTCGGCTTGCAATCCCCAGAGCCACCATCGGCGCTCGAGCAAGTTACGGGGACCGGGGCCGGCTTTCAGATTCGCGAAAACAGACGCCGGCAGATCGAATCGCTGATCGGAGAGCAGCCAGAATTCGTCTTCGGGAAAATTTTCGGCGAGCGCACGGCTCAGCTCTTCGGTGTACCGCCTCACTCCCCCGCTTGGAACCGTTAGTGGCGTCGCGTCGAGCGCGATCTTCATCATTCGATCATAGTGGTTGGAGGGCGGCGCAGTGCTATTATGAGCAATCATTATGCCCGATCTACGCTCCGAGCTCGCTCCGATTTCCGAGGCCGTCACCAACAATATCCGCGTCGAGGTTCTGTCCAGATATTCGCCCGAAAACTCGCAGCCGGGGCAGGGCGCATGGATATTCCAATACACGGTTCGCATTACGAATCAGGGCGCGGAGACCGTTCAGCTTGTCAGCCGGCACTGGATCATTACCGATGCGCTGGACCACAGCGACGAAGTCAAGGGTCCGGGAGTGGTTGGGGAGCAGCCCGTGCTTGCGCCGGGCGAGTCATTCAAGTATTCTTCGTGGTGCCCGCTCAAGACGCCCACGGGAACCATGCATGGGACCTATCAGATGGTGCGGCCGGATGGGAGCCAGTTCGACATTGAGATTGCGCCGTTCGGATTGAAAGCGCCGTACACCGTGCACTAATTGCAGGGCAGGCCATCGTTTTTTGCGGCTAGCCAGGCCCGGGACACAGACGACGAAAGACGATCGTCTGCGCTACATATTAGAATCAAAACATGACCAAAGAAGAGATCGTCCTCGCGAACCGCGACTATCTTTTTCCCTCCATTTTCCATTACTACAAAGAACCGCTCGTGATTTCTCACGCCAAGGACCAATACGTCTGGGATGCGGACGGCAACCAATATTTGGATTTCTTCGGCGGCATTGTCACCATCAGCGTCGGCCATTGCAATGACGACGTCAATCGCAAGGTGCATGCCCAGATGGATCGCCTGCAACACGTCAGCACCGTTTTCGCCAATGAACCGCAAGCGGCGCTGGCAAAAAAGCTGGCCACGATTTCGCCCGGCGGGAAGCTCACCAAATCGTTCTTTACCAGCAGCGGAACCGAAGCCAACGAAAC
>DATDHK010000422.1:0-4585 GCA_036521635.1 Bryobacteraceae bacterium
CAGCTCGTCGCCCTGCACGTATTCCGGAATCAGCACTTCGTCCTTCACCAGGTAAATCGCGACGGCGTCGTGCGGAACGATTCGCTTCAGACGAATTGCCAGCACCGACAAAGTCTCGTTCAGGTTGAGCGAGCTTCCCAAAATCCGCGACAGGTCAAACAGGGCCTGCGCCTCATGAGTCGCGGAGGCGATGGACAACGCGAAACCCGCACCGGCGCCATTTGGATTGGAGATCTCTAAACCGGCGTCCGGCGCAAGGCCCCTGGCAACCGTCATGTTCGTGGAAAGCGTCAGACGGCTCGAGGCCGCCAGTTGCGCGGCGTGTTCCAATTCGCGGCAGCGCCGGCTGAGAATCTCCACCACCTTCGCATCGAATCCGCGGTTGGATTCTTTCACCACCAGATCCATGGCGTCGTCGAGCGACGCGCCGGGCTTTGAAAGAAGCGCATCCAGATAGTCGATCGCCGCCAGTATCCGCGCTCCCAGCGGAATATCTTCGCCCTTCAGGCCGTACGGATATCCGCTGCCGTCCCACCTTTCGTGATGCGCCAGCACAATGGGAACCACCGGATATGGAAATCCAACTTGGCCCAAAATCTCGGCGCCCACCACCGGATGGATTTTCATTTTTTCGAACTCTTCCGGAGTCAGTGTTCCGGCTTTGGAAACGATCGGCTCGGGAACCGCGAGCTTGCCGATGTCATGCAGCAGCGCCGCCGCTTGAATCGCATCCAGTTCTACGCCCGCCACGCCCAGCTCTTTTCCGATTTCCACGGAATAGGTTTGCATGCGGCACAAGTGATCTTGCGAAGAAGTGTCCTTGGCGTTAATGGCCAGCGCCAGCGCTTCGATCGTGCGCATATGCAACCCCGTCAGGCGATCGGCATGCTCTCTTTCCGATTCCAATCTGCCCACATGCAGCCGGTACGACCGGTAGACGACATAAAACAGCGGCACCGCCACAACCGCGGATTGCCAGCCCTGATAACGGCTGAGCCAACTGTAGCCGCCCGCCACCGCCGCGCCCGCGATGTAATACGGAAACGACCAAAGATAATCCTCGCGCCAGACTTTCCCAAGCGATCGGCCACTCGTCAACGCAGTGATGCAGGAATTCGGAAACGTATTCGCCATGAAAAGCGTGCAGGTGGCGATCGCCAACATTGAAAAAGGTCCGAGCCCGGCGGCGCGCAGCGGCGCGGAGCGATAAACCGCATCCGTGGTCATCACCGCGACCGACATGCACGCAACATAAAACAGAAGATGCATTATTTGTGGCCGTAGCTTCGAGTGCCTGAGCTCCTGAATGATCACAGCCGCGATCGTGATGACCATCACTTCCGGCAAGCTCAGCTCCAGGATGCCGACCAGCACGAAAACGAATCCAGCCGGCATTGTGCCTTTCGCGCCGGGCAGGGCAAGCTTGAGGGAAGATCCAATCGCGGCGATCAGAAAGTACACGCCGAACTTGAGGGGATCGTCGCTGGTCCAGCGCGGCAGCGCGCCGATCACAGCCAGGCCTCCCAGCGCGACCATGCAGGATGTGTAGGCGGTGCTGCGCACGCTCATTACTGTTCCCGATGCATTAAGAGGTCCATCCACTCGTCCGCATAAGTTACTGACAGATATGGCCTATAGGACCACAACGTATTACCGTCTAGAGACAGAGAGTCGCCAGAAAGAGACAAGTTGTCGGGTTCTATTGACAAATGTCACAGTTGCTATATAGTAGTGGAGAGCTATGCCGCAACACTGGCTTTTGCTGCTTCATCAGATCCCTCCCAGCCCTCCTTATTTCCGCGCGAAGGTGCTACGGCGCCTCAATCAACTGGGAGCGCTGGCTATTAAGAACTCGGCCTATGTCCTGCCGGAAACAGATGATACCTTGGAAGATATCCAATGGGTTCGTTCTGAAATCGAGCAGGAGGGGGGAGAGGCGTGGCTATTCCGTACGGAAACCCTGGGTGGGATTTCAAGCGATAGCCTGCGGGAGTCGTTCCAGAGTTTGCGTGAATCGGAATACAAACAACTGCTATATTCCGCGTCGAGTGTGGAGATTGACGCCGGTCAACTGAGGAAACTGAAACGCAGGTTCGACGACGTGCGTTCAATCGACTTTTTCGACGCGCCAGGCAGAGAGGAATTGGAAACAATTATGGAAGCGATTGACAGAAAACTGCACGCGCCCGCGCTGCAATCGGCCGCGAAACCGGAGTTGAGCGACCGCGCCAGCCGGACCTGGGTAACCCGCCGCGGCGTCAAGGTCGACCGCATCTCGACCGCGTGGTTCATCCGCCGTTTCGTGGACGCGGACGCCACCCTGCGCTTTGTAGATCCCGACCGCTATCTGCACACAGCGGGCGAAATTCGATTCGACATGTTCGAAGGCGAGTTCACGCACGAAGGCGACCTGTGTACATTCGAGGCGCTGCTTCGCCACATGAAAATGAAAGACGCAGCGCTGGATGCAATCGCGGAGATCGTCCACGACATCGATCTCAAGGACGAAAAATACCAACGGGCGGAAACCAAGGGCATCGCCGCGATGATCTCCGGTCTGGTCGCACTGCACTCCAGCGACGAGCAGCGCATTGAGGAAGGCTCGCGATTGTTGGACGCCGCCTACGCCGCGCTTCGCAGGTCGGGCAAATGATTTCACGCCGGCAGTTTGGGTACGCGGCGTTGTGTGTGCCCCAGCTTGCCTTCGCGCAGCATGCCGCGGTGCAAGGCGAAGTGCCGCCGGGCACTGTCTGGTTGAACGCCAACGAAAATCCGGATGGGCCTCCAGATGAGGTGAAGCGGGCATTGTCAGGCGCAATTGCGGAAGCGGGCCGCTACAACCATCGTGTGTTTCCGTCTTTGAATGCCGCACTGGCTGCGAGCGTGCGCCTGGAGCCGGATCAGATCGTCACCGGCGCGGGCTCGACTGAAGTGTTGCATTGCGCGTTGGATGCATTCACGTCGGCGGCGCATCCGCTGATCACCGCGTGGCCCACCTGGGAAATGACGCAAGAACTGACTGAGGCCGCGGGGCGCAGTGTTGTGAGAGTCCCGCTGACGAAGGACTGGTCGGCCGATGTCGAGCGCATGTGCGTCGAAGCGAAGAAGACCGGTGGCGGCGTGATTCACTTCGGAAATCCTAACAACCCAACGTCGTCCGTCACGGCGAAAAGCCAGACCCGCTGGCTCGCCGAAAATCTTCCGCCAAATACGGTGCTGTTGATTGACGAGGCGTACATCCAGTTTGCCGATCCGGCCCAAATTGAGAGCGGCGTAAATCTGGTGCGCGAAGGCCGCAACGTAATTGCCACGCGAACATTTTCAAAGCTGTATGGCATGGCCGGCGTGCGCGTGGGCTTTGGGTGCGCGCCGGCCGAACTGGTGCGGCGCATGCAGCCCTTCCGCAATAACGTGATCAGCATTTTCGGTGCGCGGGCGGCCATGGCCGCAGTGCAACTCGGCGATTCGTTTGTCGAAGAACGGCGAACACGCCGGAACCGGATTCGCGCTGAGTTTTGCTCCTGGCTGGATGAGCGAGGCTTCCGATTCATTCCGCCGCAGGGAAATTTCGTGCTGATCGACATCGGGCGCGATGCGAAAGATGCGATCCCGCGAATGCTGGCCGAGGGCGTCGTGGTAGGCCGGCGTTTCGCCGCCGTTAGCGGCTGGATGCGTGTCACAATGGGCACGCAGCAGGAAATGGAAAAATTCAAAGTTGCGTTCAAGAAGGCGGTGAGCTAGATGAGAAGATACCTGGTTTCGCTGGGATTGGCTTGCGGCGCGGTGGCGCTGGCTCAACCGAATTATGCTGCGCTGGCGGCGCGCTATTGGCGCGAGGCGCATGAGCAAGCCATTCTTACCGAGTTCATGGACCTGCTCGCGATGCCGAACCTCGCGCGCGACGAAGCGGCCGTACGCAAGAACGCCAACGCCATTGTGAGCATGCTGGAGAAGCGCGGTGTCAAGACGCGGTTGCTCGAAGAAGCCGGAGTGCCGCCCGTGGTGTTCGGCGAAATCAACACACCCGGCGCCACGCGTACGCTGATGTTTTACGCGCACTATGACGGGCAACCGCTGGACCCGAAGGAGTGGGCGACTCCGCCGTGGCAGCCCGTGTTGCGCGACCGGCCGCTGAATGAAGACGGACAAGTGGTCCCGTTGCCCGCGAGCGGAACGATCGACCCTTCCTGGCGCATCTACGCTCGATCCGCGTCCGACGACAAGGCGCCGATCGTCACTATCACCGCTGCGCTGGATGCGTTGAAGGCCGGACGAATCACGATGCACTCGAACATCAAGTTTATTTTCGAAGGCGAGGAGGAGGCGGGTTCGCCGCACCTGGCAAGCGTCATCGAAAAGTACAAGAGTCTGCTGGGAAGCGATGTCTGGTTGATTTGCGATGGACCGGTGCACCAGAGCCGCCGCCAGCAGATCGTGTTCGGCGCGCGCGGCGTCACTATCGTGGACGTCACTCTCTACGGACCGAACCACGAATTGCACAGCGGCCATTACGGCAACTGGGCGCCGAATCCGGCGATGATGCTGGCGCACTTGCTGGCGTCGATGAAAGACGACAACGGGCGCG
>DATDHK010000423.1:0-2752 GCA_036521635.1 Bryobacteraceae bacterium
ATTTTCAATCGGCGGCAGGTTACCAACCTGCCCCACAAACTAGCGGAATTCTTTCTGTAGCTTGTCTAGTTCCGTCGCGCCTGGGCAGAGTTTTTCGTAGGGCACTTTGGAGAGGGCCGTGTCTATCGTTTTGTTCATCTCGTGCAAATCGGGGACCGTCTCGTCCAGATACAACATGCCGGTTACTACTTCGCCCTTGCCCTGATGCTCTTCCAGATAGAAGATCACCTTTTGCCGGTCCGTTGGATCGTAATCCTTGGGGACACCTTTGAAACGGACTACGCTGCCGTCGTGCATGGTGACGCTGATGGCGCCGTTCTGACCGATGTGCGCCAGGATTTCGCTGGCGGGCGGCACAAAATCCGTCTGGGTGGCCTTGAGCTCGTGCTGGCGCGTGTACAGATAACTCTTGGTGGATCCGGCGTGATCGTTGAACGTCACGCACGGGGAAATCACGTCGATGATGGCGAAGCCGCGATGCGCGACAGCGGCTTTCATGATTGGAACCAGTTGCTCCTTGTCGCCGGAGAAGCTGCGGGCCACGAAAGTTGCGCCGATACTCAGGCCGAGCATCACGGGATCGATCGGCGCCATGCGATTCGGCTCGCCGCGTTTGCTCTTTGAACCCACATCGGCCGACGCGGAGAATTGACCCTTGGTCAGCCCGTAGACGCCGTTGTTTTCGATTACGTAGACGCAGCGCACGTTGCGGCGGATGGCGTGGCACATGTGCCCCAGGCCGATGGAGAGCGAATCGCCATCACCGGAAATTCCGATGTAGATCAGCTCGCGGTTGGCTGCGTTGGCGCCGGTGGCGATTGGAGGCATGCGGCCGTGCGCGGAATTGAATCCATGCGCGCCGTTGACGAAATAGGCCGGGGTTTTCGAAGAACAGCCGATGCCGCTGAGTTTGGCGATCATGTGCGGCTGCGCCGAAATTTCCCAAAGCGCGCGGACGATGGCGGCGGTAATGGAGTCGTGCCCGCAGCCCGCGCACAGCGTGGACATGGCGCCTTCGTAGTCGCGAATGGTCATGCCCAAATCGTTGCGCTGCAAGCTGGGATGTGTGGCGATCGGTTTTGCGATGGGTGGCATGGTTATTCGTCCATTTGAGTTTGGGGCATGGTGGGGCCAGCCGTTGAAAATTCCGGTGTGTCGGGCGTGCCCAGCGAATCCAAGATGCCGTCCACCACGTGCCGCGCGCTGAGCGGAAATCCGCCGTAAACCAGCACCGATCTAAGCCGGTCTTTCGCGATTCCAGTTTCCAGCGTGAGCAGCGAGCGAAGCTGCGCGTCGCGGTTCTGCTCGATGACGAAACAGAAGTCGTGTTCCTCGAGAAACTCCTCGACGGTTTCGTTGAATGGAAAGCCGCGCAGACGCATGAAATCGGCCACTACGCCGCGCTCGGCCAATAAATCGAGGGCCTCTCTTACGGCCAAGTCGCAGCCGCCCAGGGTTATGACTCCGAACTGAGAGTCGCCGCGCTTTTGGACGATTGGTTCCGGCACAAACTTGGCAGACGCTTGGTGCTTCTTCAAAAGCCGGTCCACCACTTCCTGGTATTCATCCGGCGTTTCGGTGTAGCCGCCCAGCTTGTTGTGTCCGGAGCCGCGCGTGAAGAACGATCCCTTGGGATGCACGCCCGGCAGGGTTCGCGCCGCGACAAAATTCTCGTCCTCGTTGGTGAAGCGCTGGAACTTCGCCATTTTTTCCAATTCGTCGGCGCCGAGAACGCGGCCGCGATCGGGCTTGTAAGATTCGTCCCAGGTGAGGCGCGGGACCACCCAATCGTTCATTCCGATGTCCAGATCGGTCAGCATGAAAACCGGAGTCTGGAAACGCTCGGCCAGATCGAATGCCTTGGGAGCGAATTCGAAGCACTCGTGCGGACTGCCTGGGAACAACAGAATATGTTTGGTGTCGCCATGCGACGCGTAGGCGCACTCCATCACGTCGCCCTGTTGCGTGCGGGTGGGCATTCCGGTGGATGGACCCACGCGCTGCACGTCGATAATCACCGCCGGAATTTCAGCGTAGTACGCCAAGCCGAGCAGTTCGTTCATCAGCGAAATGCCGGGGCCGGCAGTGGAGGTGAAGGCGCGCGCGCCATTCCAGGATGCGCCGATCACCATTCCGATGGCGGCCAACTCGTCCTCGGCCTGAATGATGATGTAGTTATTTTTTCCGGTCTCGGGATCGCGGCGGTATTTCTCGCAGAATCCCTTGAAGGCATCGAGCACGGACGTGGAGGGCGTGATGGGATACCAGGCTGCTACCGTGGCGCCCGCATAAATGCAACCGAGCGCCGTGGCCGTGTTGCCATCGATCAGGATCTTATCGGCGTTGGCGTCCATGGTTTCGAGATGGAAGGGCAGGGGGCAATCGAAGTGGTCCTTGGCGTATTCGTAACCCAGGCGCACGGCGCGGTGATTGGAATCGCGCAAGGCTTTCTTGGCCGCGAATTTCTCATCCAGCAATGCGCCGACCAGATTCATGTCGATGTTCAACACCGCCACTAGCGCTCCCGCATAGGCGATGTTTTTCATGAGGATTCGCTCGCGGGAGTCGCGGAAATTGTCGTTGCAGAGCTGAGCGAAGGGCACGCCCAGGAAGGTGACGTCGTCGCGCAGCAACGCGCTGTCGAGGGGCCACGTGGAGTCGTAGAGAACGTAGCCGCCCTGGCGCACTTCGTGAATATCGCGCGCATAGGTTTGCGAATTCATGGCCACCATCAGGTCGTAATCCAGTGCGC
>DATDHK010000424.1:0-8891 GCA_036521635.1 Bryobacteraceae bacterium
CCTCATGGCCGTATAGTAACCTGAGGGCGATGACAATTCCCGGCCGGCATTTCGCGCACAACCTGATCCAGCTCCGGACGCTGCTATTTCAACTGGTGCGGCGCGACTTTGAGCAGCGCTTCATCGGTTCGGCGGCGGGCTGGATGTGGGGCCTGATTCATCCGCTGGTGCTGCTGGTGAGTTGGACGTTCGTCTTTCAGGTTTGCATGCATACGAAGCTGCCCGCCAATGAGGTGACGCAGAATTATACGCTGTTCCTCTTTTGCGGATTTCTTCCGTGGCTGCTTTTTCAGGACACGGTGATGCGCTCGGCGGCGTCGCTGCTCGAGAATTCCAACCTGATCACTAAGACCGTGTTTCCTGCGGAAATTGTGCCTGTTTCAATTTTTCTTTCGTCGCTGATCAGTCATCTGATGGCGTTGACTTTAGTGATTGGCGTGGTGGGGTTTTACAACGGGCACTTCAGTTTGTGGATGCTGTCGCTGCCGCTGTACATGATTCTGGTTGGGCTGTTTGCGGTGGGGGTCGGTTGGATCGTGTCGAGTCTGCAAGTGTATTTGAGGGACACGGTGCAGGTGCTGTCGGTCTTGCTGACGTTTTGGTTTTGGCTGACGCCGATTTTCATCGACGAGCAATTGTTTCCCGAACGGTTCCGCTTTCTGCTGCGCATAAATCCGCTGGCCTTCGTAGTGCGGGCCTATCGCGACCGCCTGCTTTCATACCGCGTTCCAAATCTTGAGGAATTGGCGATTGTTGCTGCGTACGCGGTGGCGGCGTTTGTGGTGGGCGGATTATTTTTCCGGCATTTGAAGCGCGGATTCGCGGACGTGTTGTAAGTGTGGGGCAGGATGGTATCCTGCGGCCGATTGGTAATCGGCCTGTACGGTGGAGCTTCATTATTAACGGGCCGATTATCAATCGGCCGCAGATTGCCAATCTGCCCCACAGGAGTTTACATGTTTCCTTCGTCGGCTGACGGCCCGTAGATTGCCGGAACCGGAATATCGTTGAGCCGCAGGTAAACTCCGAGTTGGGCCCGGTGGTGAATGGTGTGGTTCATCACGAACGACCGGATACAGACTACGCGAGGCATGGTGAACAGCGTCTTGCCACCGGCCAGTAACGACCAGTTTTGCATGAAGACTTCATCGCTCGCCCCGGCGATCGCGGCACGCGCGGCGGTGACGTTCTTATCGAATTTTTCCAGCAGTTCCTTTTGAGATTTGGCCGGCTCTTCCTTGTAAGGCGGCGCGCCGGGCGGCGCGACATCAAAAGAGTCTTTCGCGATGGTGTCGACCGTCCATCCGGTCATATTGCAGATATGAGTAGCCAGCGCTCCCATCGCAAACGACTTGGGGTGCGGCTTCCAGTCGAGTTTATCGTCCGGGACGCGTTCGAGCGTCTTGCGTGTGTTGGCCATCTCCTGGTCAAATTCGGGCAGGAGTGCTTCACTGATTGCCATTAGGGGTCCTTCCTTGTCCGTAGAATGTGTACCGCTCTGAAGATGATAGGCGAAGAATAGGCGAAAGTCAATAGAGAAACCATGCCTGTACCGCCGTGCGTCTAATATAGCAGAGGATGAAGTTGATCTATCCGGAAGGAGGATGAAATGTTCAAAAAAATAGGAATTCCAATATTTGCGGTTTTGGCATTCATGGTTTTGCTCGCGCCCGCACATGCGAACGCCGGAGTGCGATTTAGCGTGGGTGTGGGTCCTGCCTATTATCCGCCTCCATACGTTTACACGTATCCGTATCCATATCCTTATGCGTACGGGTATCCGTATCCAAGTTCTTATTATTACTACGCGGCTCCCTACCGCTACCCGCGTTATAGTAGCTTCTACTTTCGCGGTGGGCATGAGCGCCGGGAGTTCTTCGAGCGGCGTGGATTCCGCGAGCGCGGCTTCCGCGACGGGCGTCGATTCCGCCGCTAAAATCGCACCTGAACCTCTGTTTTATCAGGCCTGGAGCCCGGCAACTCTGCCGGGTTTCGGGCCTTTTCATTTTTCCCTCAACGATTTCGCCCCGCCGGCAGTTATATTTACGAACAGTGGATTCGAGGGAGCTTACACTCGGGATGGCAGATTTTCGGCTGACAGCCGATGATGCCGGGCAACCTGCCGGACTGATTGCGCGCGCCAAGCTCGGAGATCTGGATGCGTTCGATCAAATCATGCGCCTGCATCAGAAACAGGTTCTCATGACGGCGCTGCGCATCCTCGGGAATATGGAAGATGCGCAGGATGCGGCGCAAGAAACTTTTCTACGTTTGTATAAAAGCCTGAACCGGCTGCCGGACGTTTTGGAAATGAAGGGCTGGCTGTATCGAGTGACGGTGAATATCTGCAACGATGTGCACCGGCAACGTGGCCGCCGGAAAACGGAGCCGTTGACAGGGCCTGAGCCGGTAAGCAGCCATGCCGATCCGGAAAAAGCCTGGAACGAAGTGGAACGTGAGCAGTTGGTTGAGATTGCGCTTAAGACTCTGCCGGAGAAAGAACGGGCGGCGGTGGTTCTGCGCGACGTGCAGGGCTTGTCCACTCGTGAAGTCGCGGAAATTTTAGGTTCGTCCGAGGTCACGGTGCGGTCGCAGATCTCGGTGGCGCGGGGGAAGTTGAAGAGATTTACAGATCGGTATTTGAGGAAGCATTTATGAACTGCCCGGAGTGGGAACGAGAGATCGCCGGCGAATCGGAAAGTGTGGCTCTGGAAGAGCATTTGCAAGTGTGCGGGCAGTGTCGCGATTTTGCGCGCGAACTCGAGCTGAATCGGGCGGCGCTGCGAACGGGCGAGATTCATCCGGCGGCATTCGATGCAGTGCGATTGCGCGTGCTGGATGAGATTCGCGCCAAGAAACGGCGAGGGGCTTGGTGGGCTTGGTCAGCCGTGGCGGCCGCGGTTTGCATAGCGATGCTCTGCGTGTCGATCGTTTTGCAGAACTGGAAGAATCCGGCGCCGCCGAAACCCGTGGTGGCCACGAAGAATACACCAAAGATTGAGCGGGCGCCAGCGCCAGTGCAACCGATTATGAAAGCGCATCATCGCGTTTATCACAAGTTCGGGCCGGTTACCGCGAGTGCGGGGCCGGCCCACAATCCCGAACCGCTAGTTGTAAAGATGCTGACGAACGACCCGAACGTGATCATCATCTGGTTGGTAGATCAAAAAGGAGACTCACTATGAAAAAGTTTTTTCTCACGATGCTGATTGCGTTGCTGTCTAGCGGAGCGATCTACGCCCAGCCCGCTTCCACCGAGGCGCGCGTGCAAAGGGTCGTTCCAATCAAGAATGGAAACATGTCCGGCATCCTGCGGACCATCCGGGAATTGTTAGCGGGCACCAGCGTGCTGGTTACCAGCAGCGATAACGAACACCTGATTCTGAGCGGTCAAAAAGGAACCGTTGACGGTTTTGAAGAGATCATAAAGCAGCTCGACGTCGCGCCCGTCTTGAAGAAAAATATTGAGACGACAGTCTACATGGTGGTTGCTTCGCCGCAAGCTTCGAGTGGCGCTACCGTACCCGCGGAACTCGACCCGGTAGTCAAACAACTGAAGGGAGTATTTACCTACAAAAGCTTTCGTCTACTCGACAGCTTTGTGTTGCGCTCGCGCGATACCGAGAAAGCTGTGACCAATGGATTCTTGAGCCCGTTGGACACGACATTACCTGCCGGCGCCAAGATCAGCTATCAGTTCCAGTATGGGCGCGTAAGTCTGGACGGCAGCGAAACCAATCGTGTGATCCGCTATGACAACATGAAATTGGGAATCAGGTTGCCGGGCGCTAACGACATTGGAATCTCCACCGACGTCGATGTGCCGGAAGGCAAGAAAGTTGTGGTTGGTAAGACCAGTTCAATCGAAGGCGCGGAGGGCGCCCTGATTCTGGTGATATCCGCTAAAGTAGTGGATTGAGATCCGTTCAACTCGTAGCTCCCCGCACATTGGAAGTCCGGGAAATGCGGCAGCCGGCGGATCCCGGATCGGGCGAGATTCTGGTAAAACTTCGCTCGGTCGGGATCTGCGGCAGCGACATGCACTGGTATGTCGACGGCAACATCTACGGATTTCCCGCCTCTTATCCACAAGTTTTAGGACACGAGCCCGCGGGCGAAGTGGTGGCCATTGGCAGTGGCGTTCGCGAGTTGAAATGCGGCGATCGTGTCTCCATCGAGCCGACGGTCAGTTGCGGCCACTGCGAATACTGCGTGCGCGGGCAGCACAACAATTGCCTGACAGCGCAGTTCATGGGATCGCCCCAGTTGCCCGGCTTGTTGCGCGAGTACGCGACGCTGCCCGCCCACAACGCCAGCATTGTTCCGGAAACATTCAGCTACACGCAGGCCACGCTGATCGAGCCGGTGGCGGTGATCATGCACATGCTGGAGTTGGTGGAAATCCGGCCGGGCGATACTGTTGCTGTTTTGGGCGCCGGACCAATTGGGTTGCTGGCCGCCGCTGTTGCTCGCAGCGCGGGCGCGAGCCAAGTGCTGGTGACCGACAAGCTGCCCTATCGGATTCAGATGGCGAAGGACCTTGGCGCGTCCGTTGCTGTACCGATTAACCAGTTTCGAGAGGCGGTGCTGGATAGCACGCGTGGGCGAGGCGTTGATATTTCCATCGACGCGGCTGGCGTCCCTGAGACCATCAACACAGCCCTGGCCGTGACGCGGCCGGGCGGCACTTTCGTACTGATCGGGATTCCCATTCACGTTCCGGTACCCGTTGACCTGTTCAGTTTGCAGGCCAAGGAAATTCGATTCCAGCCGGTGAAGCGGTCGAATCATCGCTCGCAGCCTGCCATTGCGCTGCTGGGTTCGGGAGCGATTCCGGAAGCCATCGTCACGCATCGCGTTGGAGTGGATGAGGCGCCCGCCGCATTTCAGATGCTGGCCGAGTATCGCGACGGAATTGGAAAACTGGCGATAGAATTTCCGGCATGAACCGCTTTTTGGCCATCGATCTGGGCGCGGAAAGCGGCCGTGCGATTCTTGGAACGTTGGACGCCGGGCAACTCACGTTGGAAGAGTTGCACCGTTTTCCAAACACGCCGGTGCGCTTGCCTACCGGCCTTTATTGGGATGTGCTGCGTCTGTTCCACGAGATTCGACACGCGCTGTCCATCTGCGGCCGCGAGCGAAAGATCGCCTTGGACGGCATTGGAGTGGACACCTGGGGCGTGGATTTCGCGTTGCTCGGATCGGACGGCGCGCTGCTGGACAATCCGCGCCACTATCGCGATTCGCGGAACAACGGAATGCCGGAGAAGACCTTCGCGGTTGTGCCGCGCGAAGAGATTTTCGCTGAGACCGGCATACAGTTCATGCAGATCAATAGTCTGTATCAACTGCACGCGATGAAGCTGAGCGGATCGCCGGCCTTGGGCGTCGCACACAAATTGCTGTTCATGCCGGACCTGTTTAACTATTGGCTCACCGGCCAGCAGCGCGCCGAAGTGAGCATTGCCAGTACGTCGCAGTTCTACAATCCGGCCGCGGGGCAATGGGCTAATGGATTATTCCGCCGGCTGGGATTGCCGGAATCGGTGCTTCCGGAAATTGTGCCGTCTGGTACGCGACTCGGAACGCTGCTAGATGAGATCGCGGAATCGGCCGGGCTTCCTGGCGATGTGCCGGTGTATGCGACGGCCGGCCACGACACGGCCTCGGCAGTGGCGGCTGTGCCGGCCGAAGGCGGCGACTGGTGCTACATCAGCTCGGGAACGTGGTCCCTGATGGGTGTGGAGCTCGACACGCCCGTGATCGACGATCGTTCGCTGGCGCTTAACTTCACTAACGAAGTGGGCGCCGGCGGCAAGATTCGCCTCCTCAAAAATATCGCGGGATTGTGGGTGTTGCAGGAATGCCGCCGTGCTTGGGCGCTGGCAGGACGCGAGTATAGTTACGAAGAATTATCGAAACTGGCGGCGGAAGCGGAGCCTGCGCGAATGTTGATCGATCCCGATGCATTTCAGGAACCCGGCCGGATGCCTGAGCGGATTTCCGAATACTGCCGCACGCAAGGACGCGAGGCTCCGGATCAGCCGGGTGGAATGGCGCGCATGATTCTCGAGAGCCTGGCGGCAACTTACGCCAAGGTTCTGGATAGTCTGGAAAAGCTGCTGGGTCGCCGCCTCAATCGTGTGCATATTGTGGGCGGAGGATCGCGCAATCGACTGCTCAACCAACTCGCGGCCAACGCATTGGGACGGATCGTTGTGGCCGGCCCCGCTGAAGCCACCGCTGCTGGAAACGTGCTGGTGCAGGCGATGGGAGCCGGTGTCGTTTCGGGATCGGCTGAGGCGCGCGAGATTGTGCGGCGGTCGTTTCCGTTGCAGACTTTCCAGCCGGGGTAAAATAGAGTTTTCCCACCACCCATAATCAGGAAGAATATCAATGGCAACCAAACGCATAGGCATACTTACTGGAGGAGGCGATGTTCCCGGCCTCAATTCAGTGATCAAAGAAGTAACGTATCGCGCCACCGAAAACAATTGCGAGGTGTTCGGTCTTCGTCTGGGATGGCAAGGGCTCACACATCTAAACCTGGATGACGAAAAGAGTAGAGAACGATACGTGCTGCCGCTCACGCGCGCGAATACGAGCACGATCGATCGTTACGGCGGCACTTTTCTGCACAGCAGCCGGACCAATCCCTCGAAGATGAAGAGCCTGCCGGATTTTTTGAAGGGGCAGGATTTTCCGCGGGGGCACGCTACAAAAGACGGGGAAACGTCCACCGTGTACGACATCAGCTCGCAGGTGCTAAAGAACCTCGGCGCTCTGGGAATCGATTCCCTGATCGCGATCGGCGGCGACGACACGCTCAGTTATGCGGCCAAGCTCCACGCCATGGGCGTGAAGGTAATCGCCGTTCCGAAAACCATGGACAACGATGTCCGCAACACGGAATACTGCATTGGTTTTTCCACTGCTATCACGCGCGCGACCGATGCCATCAGCCGGCAACGCACTACGGTGGGGTCGCACGAACGGATCGGCATTTTCCGCGTCTTTGGCCGCGATGCCGGCTTCACCTCGCTCTACACCGCATACGTCGCCAACATTCGCTGTTGCATTCCGGAATATAAGGTGCAGCTCGAAAAACTGATTGAGCTGCTCATTACCGACAAGAAGAACAACCCCAGCAATTATTGTCTGGTGATTCTGTCGGAAGGCGCCGGGTGGGAGGGGTACCAAGGCGCTGAATACGGCGAGGCCGACGCGTATGGTCACAAGAAAAAAGCGAGCGTGGCTGAGTCGCTGAGCGACGAAATCAAGAAGCGCACCAAGGAGGAAACCATCGTCAGCGATTTGACCTACGATCTGCGCAGCGGCACACCGGATTTCGTCGACAAACTCATCGCGTCGACCTTCGGCGCGATGGCGCTGGAAGCCATACTTGAAAACAAAAGCGGTCTCATGGCCGCGCTGGTGAACGGCTGCTACTCGATGGCGCCGATTCCCGATCCGGCGCTAGGCCCCCGCCACGTCGACGTCGCGACCATGTACAACACCGAGCGTCTTCGCCCGAATTACGCCAACAAGACCGGACTGCCGATTTTCCTGACGCGAGCGTGAGACCCCTTTGGAAGCGTCTATTCGGCAAACCGGAGGGCCCGCCGATTCAAGAAATAATTCGTCATTTCAACGAAGCGGCGGCCGACGAGGAACATTTTCCATCGACCATCGATCCGCACATTTATCATGTGCAATTGATCCTCGAATACTTTGGTGAGTTGAACGGAAAATTCATATTGGATGCCGGCTCTGGAAAGGGACGCTTTGCGCGCGTGTTGGTGGAGCGGCATCCGCAGGCGCGTGTGATTGCTTTCGATCTGGCGGAAGCGATGCTGCGGCATGTGCCCTTTGGGATTGGCGCGTGCGCCGGCTCCATGACGGCATTGCCTTTTCAGAAGGACGCATTCGATTGTGCCTATGCAACCGAGTCGCTAGAACATGCAGTGGATATTGATAGGGCCATCGCCGAAATGTGCCGTGTCGTCAAGCCGGGCGGCCGCATCGTGATCATCGACAAGAACGCCGAGCAATGGGGCCGGTTGAAAACTCCCGAATGGGAAAAATGGTTCGACCGGAAAGAGTTGGAGCGGCTGCTGCGAAAACACTGCGCGCATGTTGAGAGCCGCCCGATCTCGTATTGGGAGGATGTGGCGCCGGATGGCTTGTTTCTGGCCTGGTTGGCGGAGAAATAGTTTTGATCAATGTAATCCGCGTCTCGTGGGCGATTTATGCCGCTGACTGCGGCGAATAGCGCTCCACCCGAATCTGTTTTTCATGTTTGAGCGCTTGAGCCAGATCGTAAGCGGCTTGCATCTTGATCCATGTATCAGGTGTGCTTCCGAAGGCTTTTGAAAGCCGAATCGCCATTTGTGGCGAAATGCCGGTTTTGCCATTGATCAGGTTGGACAACGACTGTCGCGTTATACCGAGGGCCTTCGCTCCTTCGGTAACAGACAAGCCGAGCGGCTCCAGGCACGACACGCGCACAGCCTTGCCGGGATGTGGGGGATTCTTCATCGGCATTCGTTCCGACCTCCTTCTCTCCTAGTGATAATCGATCAACGACATCGTGAACATTTCCGTCTTCAAAGCGGAAAATGATGCGCCAATTGGCTTTGACCGTCACGGACCAATAGCCCTTGAGATCGCCTTTGAGCGCGTGCAGCCGGTAGTTCGGAATACGCATAGCTTCAACCGTCCCCGCCACATCGAGTTGGGCGAGCATCACTTCAACCCGATCCACCAAATCGGTCCGGATGAAACGGTGGTCGCCGCGTTCGAAAAATAGTTTGAGTCCCCGATGCCGGAGGCCGCATATCACCAGAATATCGTAAACTGTCAATTGACGGTTATCAACTTCTTTAGGG
>DATDHK010000425.1:0-2487 GCA_036521635.1 Bryobacteraceae bacterium
CGAGGTTCCACTCACATTCTGGGGTTTTCTGCCGCTCGCCACGGACCGTAAAGCTACGGTGGCCGCGCGCGCCGTCGCCGGAATCAGCGCGCCTCTCTGCACGGCGTGTTCCATGGAAGCGTTCACCGTCGCGGCGATCGAACAGACCGACACTGTGAATTTCGGCTTCGTTCAAGACAACAAGTACACGATGGTCTACAACTGCAATGGGAATCCGACGCCTACCATTCTTCCCGGATCGAGCGTTTTGATCCGGTATCTGATCCTGAACCGGCTGGATGCCAACGCGGCGATCTTCACCAATGAAAACTCGCAGCTCTTTCGCATGGGCGCGCAGGGAATGCCGGGAAGCACCAACACGGCGCTCTCCTGTTTTTCCATCAATGCTGCCGAGCAGGTCTGGCCCAGTGCGGCGCCGCTTGCATGCGCCGCGACTCCCGCTGTGCCGCAGGTGGTGCAGGCGGCGCTGTGCGGATTGACCACGCGGTTTGAACCCAGTGCGCCGGCGATTTGCGCCGGCGTGCCGGAGATCGATACGCTCACGGCAATCTACACGCCGGACCCGGACACGAGCGACATCGATACGTACGAATCCTACGCGGGCAACGGACGCAGGATCATCACGGTGTCGATTGTGGACACGCTCAATCCGAATAGCATGACGGTGCTCGGATTCCGGCAATTCCTGGTGGAGCCAAATCTAAACGCGATCGATTTAGCTCCGGCGGATGTGAACGGCCGCTTCCGGGCGTTGTATATCGGCAGTGTTGCGCCGATCAAGCAAGGGCGGTTTGATGGATGCCAGATCGGGTCAGGCCCCGGAAAGGTAGTCATCCATCAATGAAAAGTGCGCGACATGGTTCCGCCGCGCTTGAGACTGTGATGGTTTTGCCTTTCTTGTTCGTCTTGCTGCTGGGCACTGTTGAGATCGCGAAAATCACTTACACTTATTACACGCTGCACAAGATTCTGTATTCGCTGGCGCGCTATTTAGGCACGCAGCAAGGCGTGAATTTCTGCGATCCGAGCGATCCCGCTATTGTCGCAGCCAAGAATTTTGCGCTTACCGGAACCGCCGATGCCGGCGGGACCGCGATCGTTTCCAACTTCACGGCGGACATGATCGGCATCCGCGCTGAGCGGCTGAATGCGCAGGCAGGCACGCTTTCCGAGTGCGACTGCTCGTCGAGCGGTTGCGATGCGTCCGCTGGCGGATTGCCGCCTGACTTCATCGCGATCTCGATTCCCAACGGCTATGAAGTAACGCCGCACATTCTATTTCTGTCGGCCGATCCGATTCCGCTGCGGCCCAAAGTGCGGATTCCTTATGGAGGCACGTAATATGATGTGGGGCAGGTTGGTAACCTGCGGCCGATTGGTAATCGGCCTATTCGGTAGAGCTTCATTATTGACGGGCCGATTTTCAATTGGCGGCAGATTACCAATCTGCCCCACATTTCAACGCGGTCAGGCTACTGTGGAATACGCGATTGTCGTGGCGGGCGTTTTGATACCGATGACCTTCGGAATAATCTACGTCGCCCAGTTGCTATGGATCTGGCACAGCGTCGCCGACTTCACGCGTGAAGGGGCGCGCTACGCCACTACTCACTGCTGGCAATCCGACAGCGGAAACGTTCTAAATTTCATGAGGACCCACGTGCCTCCAATGGTCGATCAGCAGCAGTTCCAGAGCGGGCCGGTTGAGATCAATGTGAGTTATTTTTCCAGAGACCCGGCCAGTGGCGCGCTGAATGCCTTTTCTTGTAACTCCGACTGCGGAACTTCCTGCATTCCCGATACGGTCACGGTTCAAGTTCGCAATTACGAATTTCGCGGTTTTGTAGGCTATCTCGGCCTGCGGCCAATTCCCATTCCCGATTTTCAAATGTCCATGCCAATCGAAAGCGCGGGTTGCGACCCGGATTCCGGAGTGTGCCTGCCCTAAAATTTTCTTATGTCTATTTCTTTGCTCATCGCTTCCTCCGACGATCACTTCCGCGAAATGGTTCGCGAGAACCTGCTCAATGTCCCGGCCGCCAAAGTGATGGCCGAATATCAGGAGGTCACCGCTAACCTTTATATACGCGTGTTGCAGGATCTGGAACGCAATCCCGATGCCGCGCTGATGATCGATCTGGGGGGCGATACGGAAGGGAGCCTGAAAGCGCTCGAGCGAGTGAAGCAGGCCGCGCCAGATCTGTACGCGATCGCTTCCAGTTTTTCCGCCGAGAGCGACATTGTAATCGCGGCGTTGCGCGCCGGCGCGAACGATTTCATGACACAGCCGATGCGGCGCACCGATTTCCGCGATTCCATGGCGCGACTGGAAAAGGCTCCGCGGCGCGCCGCTGTCGCTTCCAGCAGGCTGGGCAAGATCTATTCCTTCCTCGGCACCAAGGGCGGCGTGGGCGCCACTACGCTGGCCGTGAACTTCGCCGGCGTGCTGGCGCAGCGCAAGCAACAGACCGTGCTACTGGATCTGGA
>DATDHK010000426.1:0-13059 GCA_036521635.1 Bryobacteraceae bacterium
CTCCAGATACTTGCGGCAAATCGGTTCCACCTGCGCGTTGTGCAGTTGATCCGGAGCGGGAATGGCCGCGCCGTTATAGTTGCTGATCTCGATTGGCCCGGGATCGCCCGTGTTCCAGCCCCATGGCAGACGCAGTTTCCAATTGCGGCCATGCGAGCGGAACAGCGTGCAAAACGCTCCAAACTGGAACCAACGCAGATACAGCTCCGCGGTAAATTCCTTGGTCGGCACAAATCCGCCAATGTCCGTGCCCCAATAAGGAATGCCGCTGAGGCCGGTGTTGATCGCGATGGGAATGTGAGTCCGCAGCGTCTCCCAAGTGGAGTAAACATCGCCCGACCACAGGAAGGACGCATAACGCTGCATGCCCGCGTATCCATTGCGATGTAGAGCGTAGGGCCGCTGGTTGGGCCGGTCGATTTGCGGACCGTCCCAATACATTCGGTTGCGAGCGAGACGTGACGCGATGTTGAGCGGATCGCCCTCATCGGGCCACCAGCCATCCACACCAAGCGCGAAGATCTTGCGGTGCACGTTCCAATAGCAACCGGCCTGCTCATCGGCTGGCTGCGCGGCATCGCAAGGATCATGAACCGTTCCATGCAGCGAGCGCGCTTTGATCACCACATGCGGGACAACCTTGAAGTGCTCGGCGTGAAACTGATCGAAGATCGCTTTTGGATCCGGGAACACTTTTTGGTTGAACTCGAACTCGCCGTTGTTGGTGTTCCAACCCGACGGACAGAAGCCCGTTCCTAAATAGATGAGCGCATCGCATGGCAATTTCTTTTCGCGGAACATTTTTGCTTCTTCGAGAATTTCCTCGCGGCTGGCGAGCGTGCGGTGACTCTGCTGGTATCCGAAACTCCACAGTGGCGGCATTTCCGCGTGTCCGGTGAGCCGCGCGTACTCGGCCATGATGGTTGCCGGTTCGCGCGAAGCGACGAAAAAAATGTCGAGCGGCAGCGCCGCCGCGGGCGCGGTGGGCTGGAATTTGCTTTCCGTACCGGTGAAATCGAACGTGCCGAAAGGCTGGTGAATGAACATGGCCCATCCGTTCGTTCCGATGAGCCATGGAATGGGGACGCGCCCGCCGTGGGTGCGGAGCTGATAGCCGCCTTGTCCGCTGCGCATGCGGTCGGCAGAGCCGCGGCGGTCGAATTGCGGGCCACCCTCGCCGAGACCGAGCAGCGGGGAATTCCCGGCGCCGAAAGACACGACGCCGGTATCCTGGTCGAGCTTGAGTCGCTGTATTGTTTCGCCCTTCGCCGTTTCGATGCTGAAGGTAAACGGAACGGGCGCAATGTTGATCAGCAGGTTACCCGATTTGATGGTCTGCGCCCGCACGTCGCCGCGCAGCGTGGCCAGCGGCGCCGCCCAGAAGTTTTCCACGAGTGAGCCGTCCAGCGGCACGGCGACAAGTTGGCCGGCTCGAATCGGGAGCACAGTGATCCGGACTGTATTCGCACTCACCGGTGCGATTCGGATCTCGACTTCCTGGCCGGCGACCCGCAGCACGGATTCGGCGGAGCATTGTCTTCCGCGTGCCAGGAAGGCGGCACTGGCGGCCTGCATCCACTGACGTCGTGAAAATGGCATGGGAATGACTTCGCCATTATGACATGCCGCGCTCCGAATGCAAGCGATTACATCAAGGCGTCTTTCATTCGTCCTTCACCAGCAAGTTGTAAAAGTTCCGAAAGCGGTCCGGATACGAGCCCTGCGTTACGGTCCAAGTCTCCTCGAAAGCAGGCTGCTTCACCCAGTGTTTAAAAATTTCAATCCACCCTTTGATGTAAGGATGCTTCCGCTCATCCGTATCTTCAAGTCCCAAATCATAGAAGACGCGCTCCATGAGTTGGATTAGGCCGTTGCAAATGTGACCGGAGCCGTGGTTCCATTTGCTGGTCGGCTTGTAATCTTTGAAAAGGGCGGGGTCGAGATTCTCCAGGTCCTCTTCACGGCGGATGGCATCGAGAACACGCATATAGATGTCGCTGTGGGCAGCCGAATTCTTGTCCACCGCCCTGCTGGGCGGATACCAAACCTGGTAGAGATCCTCGAAGAACTTTTGTCGATTATTGCCTTCCAGTGAGCTACTGGAAAAGGCTTTCCCAGCAACGTGGCAGCCGAGACGCCGGTAGCTTTCGAACTGGGATTCGTCGAAAAATTGATCTAAGGTAGTCTGATGCGGAAACTCGGATTGGTCCGAATGGTACGCCAAGACATCCACGGGTTCATCGCCAGTCAAGGTGGACTTGAGATAGACGATATAGCCGCCTTCATCGGCCGGGTCGGAATCCGGATATTTTATGCGGCCGACAGCGCAATGCACCCGGCTGAAACCATCTACTTTATGCAGCCGATGGAGCGGCAGGTCGATTTCAACCCCAAAATCAGTACGGCACTTGCGAATTGCCATGCCAATGCCGCTGAACGTCATGTTCGCGTCCTGCTCGCCATCGCAACAAATGATATAAGGACACTTGCGCCGCACCAATTCATAGATGCCCATGTTATCGAAGTGCCCGCCATCGGATAGATTGACATAGCTGCTATTCGCATTCGCCAGCCCGAACAATTCACGGAACGAATAAATCAAACCGACGGATGGGCCCTGGCTATTAAATTTAGACTTCAAGGAGTTGCCCAGCCACCACCCCAGGCGCACGTTGAAAACGGTGAGCAGGAATGACACGGCTGTGGAACTGTGGTATCCCATGTTCGGATTCACCGCCGCGCCCGAAATGGCCATTGCCATTCCAACGCTGATGCGGCCGCCCGATTTTTCGGTGGGCCGGTATGCACACGCTTTGGCTGGCGCCTGACCGTTGGTTTCCGCGGCATTGGCCCCAGGCACACCGGCGGCTGAGGGCTTGACGTCCTGGTAATGCAGCAAAGTGGGAGCGTCGGAATCGGTGTCATCGAGCAAACGCATTTGATCGATCACCTTCTCGGCGCTGAATCCGGTGAAATGCGGCGTGAAAATAAAAGACTGCGCCTGACGCTCCTGATACTGTAGTTTGCCGCCGGACGTGACGTTCAACGCGGCGTTCACGATCGGGTACGGGCCATAATATGCGGTCTGGTTCGGTTTCAGGTTCTGGTTAGAATACAAATCAAGCGGAGCGTCGTCAGAATCGTCGAAGCCGGTAAACGGATTGGGGGCCCGCTTGCCTCTGCTTGCGCCGAGATAACAACGCACCAGCCGGCTTTTGTAGAAGTTGTGCATCGAGAAATTGTTGATATCCACACGCCAAGCGAGCAAAGTGCCGGCGACCAGCAGAAGGATCAACAGCGGAATCAGCCCGCTCAACAACCAACGTTCCTCTTGGTTCGCGACACAGATCTCGGTAGTATTGAGTTTGCCCCAATAGTGGTCAAACATCTCTTTAAATCTGGATTCCTCGGCGTCGTGCTTCTCACGCGTTAGCTGAATGTTGTCATTGAGCACCTTGAGATTGTATTTTTCAACTTGACTGGACGCCGGGGAGGCCGCCTTTGGCGGCAGTTTGTGCACCAGAATCACGTGAATACCGAAGGCCACCGAGATTGAGAACCCCGCCATGAAGAGATAGGGAGCGACTAGCGCAAGAATTTCGAAAACCGAGGAACGGCTTGTTTGGGTTGAATCTTGCTCTTTCTTGCCACTGGTCTTGGCGCTCTTGCCGGCGAACAGCCCTCCTGCCGTAGTGAGCAGCCATCCCCCTCCGAGTCCGATTGCGGTTTTACTTTTCACTCCGATCCAAGCCACCAGCCATGGGCCATAGATTGCAACTCCGAAAATCGCAATCCAAAAAAAGCTGAAAATCATGAGCCATGCCCGCAACCGGCTGAGCCACTCGCGGCTGGCTTCCGGCAGGTCCCGTCCCATCAAACCGATATGCACGATGACACCGATCGCGAAAACCGTCAGAACCAAGGGAGGTCCCCAGGTGAGGACGAACCAGGGCTCGTCGGGTTTCGGATGTCGAGCGTCAAAGATAAAGGCGATAGCTCGCAGCAGAGCTGCGGTTACGAAGCCCGCCGCCGCTGGTCCAATAACGTACAGCACTAGCGCGAAGGCGCGGTTCTGCCAACCGATAGGAACCTTCCCGATGATTTCCTTTTTTTTCTCGATGTGACACTCATACACACGGCCGCATATCTGCAGAATCAGATAGGCGATCGACAAGACGGCAAAGTTCATCCATACACCGTGCCATAGTGTGCCTTCAACAAATAGTCGCCGGTCATGATCCAACCAAAAGCTGTACGCTATTGCGGACAGGAGAGGAAATATACAGAACCAGATCACCCTGGTATCGGACGCTTCCTTCTTACCACGATCGTGAGGCAGCGCCAGACTTAGAGCGATGGTAGAGTTCTGCCAAAGATTCCAGCCGATGAGTCCGATCATAGGAATCAATAAGCCGGCGCAAAGAATGGGATCGCACAGGCACACGTCGTCACCGAAGGGCCAGAGCGTTTTAGCTGCGCGCCACCCGATGCCCCGAACCGCCAGAACCACTGCGCCAAAGAAAGCCACCAGAATAGCGAGATTCAGGAGAGTATTCCGAGACCATACGGCCGCCACCAGCCAAGTGTCGGCATTAAAAACACTCACGCGGGGAGTGAGGTAGTTGCTGTACTGCCGCAGGAAAGCGATCTCCCGGGGCTCGTCGGCGGTTTTTTGAGGAATTAGCTTCTCATTGATATCTTCGAAGGCGTCCTTATGAAGGGACTGGCCGGCTTTTGCCGTCTTAGTGCCCGCTTCAGCTTGACAGCGCCGGATCCAGGAATAAAGCCAGGCGCCTATATATCCGCCGCCGGAAACCGTGGAGATGTAATCAACGTGTTTGAGAAGGCCGGATTTAGCCAGCATCTGAATAATGCCAAGGCTAAACGTCGCGCTGCGGATGCCGCCGCCGGAAATGGCGAGGCCCAGAAAATCCTTGCCGACGCCAAGTCCAAATTCCTCGCGGCGGGCGTCAATTTCGATCTTTTCGACAACGGCGACCGTGTCGAACGATACGGGGCCATCGCCGTCGGGCTTTACGTTGTCCACCGGTTTTTCTACTTTTTCATCGTTGGTCATTTTAGGATAGGAACAACTATATTACTTAGCGAGATCCATACGCAATAGGGGCCATCGCGGTTGACGAATCTTTTCGATTGGCTAGTGGCTATTTCGCAACGCGCGGCGTTCTAACCGCCGGCTTTGCACTGGCCAAGTCGATGAAGGACTTGGTCAGTTTCTCGTCTTGCGCCGGATCGAAAACCAGGTAACGATGCCGGCCCGTGCTCGACGGCGTGAACTTCGTTTTTCCATCGTCTAACACGGTGATGGCGCCAGGATTCGAGAGTTTGAAGAAGCCATCTTGAGGATGCACTGCGTATAGGACGGCCGCCATGTTGCCCGCCGGAGCATCGTAGGGCATGGGCTGGTAGGCGCGGTACGCATCCACGACAGGATGCGCGGGCGACCAGGCGAAATCTGTTTCGATGCTAGCGCCGGGGAATTTCAGATGCGCGGCTGTTTCCGAGCCCAACGCAACAATCGGCGCGGGCCATTCGGCGAACAGCTTTTTTGCCGCCGCCACATCGGTCTTGAAGTTGAACTCGGGCGGGCCATCGGGATATGTTCCTCCGGCCACGCAAAGCAGGCGGGACTTTCGCGAAATCAATTCTTTTACGCCCGGCAAGTCGAGCGCTTTCGCCAGATTCGTCGCAGGACCGGTGAGAACGACTACGCAGTTTCCGTCGTACTGCGATGTCAGCGCATTTCTGATTAGCGCCGAAACTTCCGCGGTGTCGTTCAGGCTGTGAATGACGCGCGGGTAGAGCGGCGATCCGTCTGCCGTGTTTTTCGAGAGAGGCTCGGTGAGCAGTGGCGTGTCATTCAGCATCTTGCCATCGGCCAAGCCCACGGGCAGAGTTCGCGAAAAGCCGGCGAACGGCCCCGATTTCGGAGCGCTGGAATAGAAGCGCATCACCGCGTCTACGTAGGCCGCCGCGTTCAAGTTCGAATTGCTGACGCTTACGGAAATGACGCGCGCTTCGCTTTTCGCCTCCAACCCGTAGAGCAACGCGAGAGCGAGAGCATCGCCGATGCCATGCCCCATATCGCAATCGAACACGACACCCAGCGGTGGTTTTCCTTGATCAAAAAGCTGCATCGCGAAATCAGGTCAGGTCCAGGCCATCCAGCCGGCCGGTCGAGTCGCCGAAGTGTTCGACGTGGACGCCCATGCGGTCCATCATGGTCAGGAACAGGTTGCACATCGGCGTTTCTTTCCTGGAAACGATGCGCCGGCCGCTCTTGAAGTTGCTGCCGCCGCGGCCCACCAGGATGGTTGGAAGATCTTCGTGGCTGTGGCGATTGCCGTCGGCCAGCGCCGCCCCGTACACGATCATGCAGTTGTCGAGCAGCGATGAATCGCCCTCTTTAGTAGCCTTCATTTTCTCTATCCAGCCGGCGAACTGCGCCAATTGATAGCTGTTGATCTGCGCCACTTTCTCCATCAAAACGGGGTCGTTGCGATGATGCGTGAGCGGATGGTGGCCGTCGGCAATGCCGATCTCCCGGTACGCGCGCGACGATCCTTCGTGCGTAACCAGGAAAGTAATGATGCGCGTCAGGTCCGCTTGGAAAGCGATGGTCATCATGTCGCTCATCAGCTTGAAGTGCTCGGCGAAATCCGCGGGCACGCCGTAGGGCTTGTCCATGTGCGGATCGATCTGCGCGTTATCCTTCTCGGCCTTTTCCAATTGCAGTTCCACCGCGCGAATCGAGGAGAGATATTCATCGAGCTTACGCCGGTCGGTAGGCCCGAGCTCGGTTTCGAGCTTCGCAGTGTCGCTGGTGACAAAATCCAGAATGCTGCGCCGGTACTTGCTCTTGCGGACGCGCGCTTCCGGACTCAATGCGACGCCGTTGCCGAACATGCGCTCGAACAAAACTCGTGGATCCAGAATCGGCGGCAGCGGTTGCGTCTCACTTTTCCAGGCGAGATTGTTGGTGTACGCGCAGGAATATCCGGAGTCGCAATCGCCGGCCTGGCGGGCGTCTTCCAGCCCGAGCTCCAGCGAAGGAAAGCGTGTCTGGCTGCCAATTTGATTGGCGACAATTTGATCGAATGAGACGCCGGCCTTGATGTCAACCACCGTTTTGCGTGGCTGTATGCCGGTCAAGTAGGATGCGCAGCAACGGCCGTGATCGCCAGCGCCGTCAAGCAAAGCGCGTCCGCCGTTGTGCGTGAGATTTCCGAAGTGAAGGATGTCGTCCTTGTACGGTTCCAGCGGTTTCAAGATGCGTGGCAGGGCGCCGAGTTTGCCTTCGTAGTCGAGATTCCAGTTCCGCATGTCCATCCCGTTTGGCACGTAGACGAAGGCCATGCGCACGGGCGGTTTCTTGGCGGTATTCGCCAACGCGAGCGCCGGAACCATGGAATCGAGGAAAGGGAGCGCGACTGCGGCGCCGACGCCTCGCAAGAAAGTTCTGCGGTCCAGCGCTTTGCGGGTGATGATCATTGCAATTTCTCCTTGGCCGACGTCAAGGCTTTTTCAGGCCGGCGCGATTGAAACGGGAGACTCTTCACAATTTCGTAGACCAATGTTTGAAAGCGGTATTCGTCCGCCGCCAGCTTTTTGTTCAGGTCGTCTACGGTGATACGGTCGGAACGCTCAAGGCCGCGGCCCAACGAATATGTGAGCATCTTTTCGGTTAAGCAGCGGGAGAATTCCGGGAGCTGCGAGATCAGAAGCGCTCGCATTTCAGCCGGGCTGGAAAACGTTTTTCCATCCGGCAGAGTGCCGCTGGCATCCACGGGAAACTTGCCGTCATGCGTGCGCCATTTGCCGAGCGCATCATAATTCTCGAGACCGAAACCCAGCGGATCCATACGGCCGTGACAGGAGGCGCAGGTGGAATTAGCGCGGTGCATGTCAAGCTGCTGGCGCATGGAACCCGTGTTGCCGACCGCCGATTCGTCGAGCGGCGGGACATCGGCGGGCGGAGGCAGCGGGGGCGTGCCCAGTATGTTGCCGAGCACGTATTTTCCGCGGATCACCGGCGACGTTCGCGTGGGATAACTGGATACCGTCAGAACGCCGGCCTGGCTGAGCACTCCGCCGCGCTGATCGGTGGTAAGTTCCACGCGGCGAAACTCGGGCCCATTCACATTCGGTATTCCATAGTGCTTGGCGAGGCGCGCATCCAGATAGGTGTAGCGCGCATCCAGAAAATCGGAAACCGGACGGTTGCCGCGCAGCACTGCTTCAAAGAACATGCGAGTCTCGGTCTTCATGGCGTCGCGCAGCGCTGGATCCCATTCGGGAAACTTTTGCGGATCGGGTTTGACCGAATCGAGGTTGCGCGTCTCGAGCCACTGGCCGGCGAAATTCGCGGATAGCGCGGCGGACCGCTCATCCGCCAGCATGCGTTTTACTTGCGCATCCAGCACGCCGGGAGAGCGCAGCTTATGAGCTTCCGCGAGATTCAGAAGCTCGTCGTCCGGCATTGAACTCCAAAGGAAGTAGCTCAAGCGCGAGGCCAACTCGAACTCGGACACAGGATGCGACTTGGATGCGCCGGCGGAAACCGGATCGTGCTCTATGCGGAAAAGAAAATTCGGCGATACCAGCATGGCTTGAATGGCGAGTTGAATCCCCTGCTCCGCCGATTGGCCATCTCGCCTTGCGAGGTCGGCAAATTTGACCAGGGCAGCGACTTCATTTCTGGTTACAGGGCGCCGGTACGCGCGACGCGCCAGAGCGGCGACGATGCGGTCGACGCAGGCGGGGCCGGAGTTCGGATCGCAGATCAGAATCTTCTTGCGGCTGGCCTTTTCGACGTTCGTGGGAAACGGCCCGATGAATTTGATGGAATTGAGAAACTTGTTTTTCTTATCGCTGTAGGCATCCTTGGCGGATAGGCTCTTCACGAAATCGTCGTCGATAAAACCCGCGCGGAAGACATGATCGCCTTCGGGGAGATACAGCCGAATCTCTTCTTCCGAATACGGATTGAAGTAGACCAACTTGGACGGCTTGGTCTCGACAGGTATCTTCTTTAAAAGAACTCCATCCATCCAGAAGCCCAATGCCACGGGCTTGGCATCCGCGCCACGGTCGCCCGGCAATCCGAAGCGGACGATGTACTCGGCATCGAAATCGACGCGGTGTGTTGCTTCGATATTGCTGAAATCGGGCCGGCGGATATTCTTATCCTTTGCGGCGTAGGCCACTTCGATGGGCTTCTTGGGAAGCGGATTGGCGCCGATGGCGCGTTCGGCAATGGTGTCCGCGGCGTTCAGATATCGCTCCATCAGCACCGGCGAAATTGTGAGGACCTCGCCTATATTGTCGAAGCCGTATCCGGAATCCTCGGTTGGAAAATCCTTGTCGGCGCGAAAGTCGACGCCCAGCAAATCCCGGATGGTATTGGTGTACTCGTTGCGATTCAGCCGATGTGCGGTGACGCGTCCAGGATCGGGCGCGATGCTTCGATCCACTTTTTCGAACTCCGCCTGAACGAAGCTCACCAGCGCCGCGATGTTCTCCGCGGGCGGCTTCGGAATACCCTTGGGCGGCATCTCACCGCTGCGGATCTTCCGGAGAATCACGTCCCACTCGTCGCGGTGTTGCGCGATCGATTCCTGCTTTGCGTACGGCAGAATATTCAGGCCGCCGGACGCGAGCTTGCTATTGTGACACGCGGAGCAGGTATTGAGGAGAACAGGCTGTACCGTTTTCTCGAAGGACGGCGGTGGAGGCGCGGCTAGGATAGCGCTTACAAAAACAAGCGCAGAAGTAACGCGATATCCCAAGGCCGGCATGACGCTTTTACGGTACCTTGTTCTATTGTATATCCCATCTAGTTGCTCTTTCGCAATTTGTCGCGCAACAACGAGAAGTCGGCCCGAATGAAGTCCTTCACTCCATCGCGCCCTTTCAGGCTAAGCCATACGCTCCCATCTTCCCCGTGCACATCCATTTGAAAATCGAAGAACGGGCAACATCGGCGCTCCAGCTCGATCCATTCGGCAACTTCAACGATTTGTGCCTGGCCGGCGTTGACCTTTAGACTGTAGCCATCCTTCAACTCACGAGCCTCCGTGACCGCTGAGGCGACGTGCTCGATCAACTGGCGCCAGCGGACTCGCTGGTCCGGCGAGAATGCCTTGAGATTACAGGCGAACGGCGCTGGCTCAGCGGGGCTCATGCACACCGCCGCCAGCGTGAAAACGGATACAACTAATAGTTTGCTCATGAGTACGAGCATAAGACTTAAACCTAACTTTAAGTCAATAGGAGATCTTGAACCGGCTATGCCTGTTCAGCTTCCGCCGGGGATGCTTCCTTACGCGCGTGCTCGAACAGCATATTCAGGGTCTTCTCGGACCGGATACGATATGCAATCCGCCCCAGAATCCCTTCCTTCTCGAGTTTCTTGCGCATGGCCGCCACCGGCTCTTTGGCCTGTTTGGCGATGCGCTGCACTTCGTGATCCACTTCGTCGTTGGTGGCGTTGATCGATTCCCGATCGGCAATTTTGTCGATCAGCAAACTGCCTTTTACATCCCGGGTCGCCTTCGGGCGTTGGGATTCCTTGAGCTTCGTCCAATCGATCTTCAGCTTGGCCGGATCGACGCCGCGCTCTTGCAGCTCCTGCAATTGTTGGGTCACCTGCGATTCCACCTGCCGCTCGACATATGCTTGCGGCACCGCGAAATCGTGGGCATCGATGAGCTTGCCTAGCAGTTCCTCCTTGGCTTTTTGTTGCGCATGGAATTCGCGGTCTTGGAAGATGGACTTTCGCGCGGCTTCGCGCAGGTCGTCCAAAGTCGTGTAATCGCCCAGGTCCTGAGCGAACTCGTCGTTCAGGTCCGGCAATTCCTTGGTGCGAATCATTTTCAGCTTCATACGGAAGCGGACGGTTTTGCCGGCCAGTTTCTGCTGCCCGTAATCTTCCGGATAGGTGACGTCGAATTCCTTCTCTTCCTCCGGCGACATGCCGCTCAACGCTTCCGAGAAAGCAGGCAAAGTTTCCGCGTCGCCCACGTGCAGAATCATTTCCTCCTGGTGAATGGGTTCTTCGGCGCCGGACAGACTATCCAATGAGACCACGGCGAAATCGCCATCGGCCGCCGGACGTGGATCGACGTTCACAAACTGCGCCTTCTGATCGCGAATCTCGTCCAGCCGTTTGGCGACGTCTTCGTCGGTAACTTCCGGTTCGCCATAGTGAACCGTGACGCCGCGATACTCGCCGAGCTCGATGGTAGGAGCCACTTCAAACTCCGCTTTGAAGCGCAGCGGCTCTCCCTCTTTGAAGTCGACGTCTTTGACGTTCGGCCTGCCGACGACTTGCAATTCCTCTTCTTCCACTCGTTTCTGAAAGTATTTTGGGACCAGATTTTCGAGAACGTCCTCACGCACTTCCTTGGCAAACTTCGATCGAATAAGACTGGCCGGCGCCTTCCCGGGCCGAAACCCGGGGAGCCTAACCTTCTGCTGGATCTTCGCCACGACTCGATCAGTCTCGCTAGCGATCTCATCCACCGGAACGGTGATTTCGACTTCGTGTTTGCAACCCTCTAAAAGCATAGTGATCGGTGATTGGTGGACGGTGGATGGTGGCCACTGACCACCATCCACCGATCACCGTTCTACGTTCCTTCAGACCAGCTTCCCAGGTAGTGTTCCTGCTCGGGCGTCAGCCGATCGATCTTGACCGCCATCGATTCCAGCTTCATGCGCGCTACTTGTTTGTCGAGCTCCTCGGGAACCGAGTAAACGCGGTTTTCGAGAGTGGCGTGGTTCTTCACCATGTATTCCGCGCACATTGCCTGGTTGGCGAAGCTCATGTCCATCACCGAAGCGGGATGGCCTTCGGCGGCGGCGAGATTGATCAGGCGGCCTTCGCCCAGAACATAGATTTTGCGTCCATCGCGCATCGCGAACTCTTCCACGAATTCGCGAATGGGTTTGCGGCTGGAGGCCATGTTGCCCAGAGTATCGAGGTCGATTTCAACGTTGAAGTGGCCGGAATTGCAAACGATCGCGCCGTTTTTCATCTTCTCGAAATGATCGCGCGCCACTACGCTCTTGTTGCCGGTGAGCGTGATGAACAGGTCGCCGATGACCGCGGCTTCGCTCATGGACATCACGCGGAAGCCGTCCATGATCGCTTCGATGGCCTTGGTGGGATCGATCTCGGTAACGATTACATTGGCGCCCATTCCACGCGCACGCATCGCCACGCCGCGCCCGCACCACCCATAACCGGCGACCACCACCGTGAGGCCGGCCAGCAGAATATTGGTGGCGCGAATAACGCCGTCCAGCGTGCTCTGTCCGGTTCCGTAGCGGTTGTCGAAGAGATGTTTGGTCAGCGCATCGTTCACCGCCACGATGGGGTAACGCAGAATTTTGTCCTTGGCCATAGCCCGCAGGCGAATGACGCCCGTCGTGGTTTCTTCGGTGCCCCCGATGACGTGTTCGAGAAGCTCTTTGCGCTTGGTGTGCAGAATGGTGACCAGGTCCGCACCGTCATCCATGGTGATTTGCGGTTCATGATCCAGCGTCGACATGATGTGGGAGTAATAGACGTCGTTGTTTTCTCCCTTGATGGCGTAGACCGGAATGTTGTAATCGCGCACCAGGCTGGCGGCCACATCGTCCTGCGTGGAAAGCGGATTCGACGCGCACAATACGATGTTGGCGCCGCCGTCTCGCAACGCGATCATCAGATTGGCTGTTTCCGTGGTGACGTGCAGGCAAGCGGCAACCCGAATATTGGCGAGTGGCTGCGACTTGATGAATTGTTTCCGGATGGTCTGCAGAACCGGCATCGATTGGAAAGCCCATTCAATGCGGCGCTTTCCGCCATCGGCGAGCGAAAGATCTTTGACATCGCAAGCTATTGTTGCGGTGGTTGCGTTCGTTGGCATAAGTCCTCTGATTTTGATTTAAATGGTTTGGAATTCAATTATTGTGCGAGGGCTGCGGTTCTGCAGCCTTCCTTAAGGGCGCCGGCTTTGTCAGTGGCCTCCCAGGTGAAGCTGGGCTCCGTGC
>DATDHK010000427.1:0-2933 GCA_036521635.1 Bryobacteraceae bacterium
CTTGTGCTGGGAGAATTGCGGCGCCTGCGCGATGGCTTCGATTCGGAGTTGGCCGCCGAGGTGGCGCTGCTCCGCGAAATGGATTGTTTTCCAAGCGCCGCCATAGAGGATCTCGACAAATGGAATATTGTCGCGGATCTGTTACTGACAACGAGCGGCACGCTGCGCAAGCGCGTGGATAAGAGTATAGGCTTCCCGCCCACGCATCCGCTGAAGACGCGATGCGAGCAATTGCTGGCGCGGCTGCAGAGAGACGACGCGCTGGTGGAAACCTTGAAGAGATTTCGTGAATTGCCTGCGCCGCGTTTTTCGGATTCGCAGTGGCAGGCCATGCAGGCCTCGGTTTCCGTACTCGCACTGGCCGTGGCCGAGTTGCAAATCGTGTTTCGCGAAAGCGGACGAGTGGATTTCGCGGAGCTGCTGATCCGCGCATCGGGGGCGCTCGGGAAGATCGATTCTCCCACCGATCTTGCCCTCGCAATGGGCCACCGCATCCAGCACGTCCTGGTCGATGAATTTCAAGATACGTCGTACACGCAGTTTGAGTTGCTCGAAAAACTGACAGCCGGATGGGAGCCGGTCGATGGGCGCACGCTTTTTCTGGTCGGCGATCCGATGCAATCCATTTATCGATTCCGGCAAGCGGATGTCAGTTTGTTTCTCAAAGCGCGTATCGAGGGGATAGGCGAGCTGCGGTTGGAACCACTGACGTTGAGCGTGAATTTCCGGTCGCGTAGGGAGATTGTCGAGTGGGTGAATGAAACATTCACGGGGATTCTGCCGGCCAAGGACGATTTGGAATCGGGTGCGGTGGCATATTGCTTGAGCACGGCGGCGGAAACCGTAAAACACGAGGAGACGGAGCGCCGCGTCGACGTGCATGCATTTTTGAATCCGCTGGATGAGGCTGCGCGCGTCATTGAATTGGTGAAGGCGGCGGGAGACGCGAAAATCGCCGTGCTGGTCCGTGCGCGGCCGCACCTGATTGCAATCGTTTCCGCGCTCAAGCGCAACAAGATTCCATTCCAGGCCATCGAGATCGATCAACTCAGCGAGCGTGCAGTGATCGAGGATCTCATGGCTCTAACGCTGGCGTTGCTGCATCCGGGCGACCGCGTATCCTGGCTCGCGATTTTGCGGGCGCCGTGGTGCGGGTTGACTCTTCAGGATTTGCATGCACTGGCCGGCCCGGATCATCATGCGGCCGTCTGGGATTTGCTGCGCCAGGAAAATTCTCCACTCAGCGAAGATGGCAAGGCGCGCGTTGCACGAATTTTGCCGGTGCTGCAACACGCGATCGCCGAGCGCGCCCGCCGGCCGTTACGTGAATGGGTGGAGAATGTGTGGCTACGGCTGGGTGGTCCGGCGTGTGTCGCGGATGAAACCGCGCTGGAAGACGCCGCGGCGTATTTCGATCTGCTGGAGGGACTGGATCGAGGATCGGACCTGGCCGATTTCGCGTGGTTCCGCGAGCAGGTGGCTACGCTGTTTGCGCAACCCGACGCGCGGGCCGGCGATGTTTTGCAAGTGATGACCATTCACAAAGCCAAGGGGCTGGAATTCGATACGGTGATCTTGCCTGGCCTCGGCTCACCGCCACGGGGGGATGAGCCGGCTCTGTTGCTGTGGCTCGAACAACGAGGTCAATTATTACTTGCGCCGATTTCCGCGTCCGGTAAAGACGCGGATCCGATCTACAAATACCTGGAGCGAATTGAGCGGCGTAAAGTGGAAAGCGAGACGGCGCGTTTGTTGTATGTAGCCGCCACGCGCACGCGCAGTCAGCTTCATTTGCTTGGCTCGCTGCGAACTAAAGACGACGGGTCTGTGATGGAGCCTGCTGCCGGATCGTTCTTAAAGCTGCTCTGGCCGGTAGTGGCTGCTGCATTCTCGAACGTGCGGCGCGCGGAAACTAAGGAGGAAAGTGCGGGCATCCGGACGATCCATCGCGTACCCGCGGGCTGGACCGTTCCCGCGCCTCCGCCGCCGGTTATCTGGACACGCAAGGGTGTGGAAGTTCTGGAAATTGCGCCCGTCGCTTTCGAATGGGTGGGCGACCGGCTACGCTACACGGGCACGGCATTGCATGGCTTCTTGCAGAGGATCGCGCGGGAAGGGTTGGAGATTTGGAATGAAAATACGGTGCGGGCCAATCGAGGCGTGTATCGGATGGTGCTCGGTAATCTCGGAATGCCACCGGCGGAAATCGAACAGGCCGTCGGCGATGTCGAGAGAGCGTTGCTGAAAACCCGGCGCGATGTCAAGGGACGATGGATTCTCGAGCGTCATGCAGATGCGGAATGCGAGCTGCCCATCAGCGGCTTGATTCAAGGCAAATTGTATACGGCCGTGATCGACCGCACATTTGTGGATGAAGAAGGAGTGCGATGGATCATCGACTACAAAACCGGCGAGCACGCGGGCGGCGACGTGGAAACTTTTCTCAACAAAGAGAAGGAGCGCTACGAAGAACAACTCGGGAGATACGCGCGATTGATGTTTCAGCGCGAGGATCGGCCGATTCGCCTGGCGCTGTATTTTCCGCTGCTGAGCGGCTGGCGTGAGTGGGCGGCGCCGGTGGTTCTGCGCAGGCAGGCTTCGCTATTTGAACTATGAGCGCGGCCGGTATGTTAAGATGACATTACCGACGTACTTCACACCACCGGGGGACGTAGTTCAGTTGGTTAGAACGCCGGCCTGTCACGTCGGAGGTCGCGGGTTCGAGCCCCGTCGTCCCCGCCAATTCTCTCCACTTTGTCCTTCCCGCATTTCTGGTTTGAACCAGCAGCAGCACCACGCTCGTGCTTACCTTCGGTCCACATGGCGAAATACGGCCGGGAAATTATATTCGTTGAAATATTTCGCATTTACGGTATAATGCGATATTATTTTTGATTGAATGAAAGCCTTGGATATCTCTCACCAGCGAATGT
>DATDHK010000428.1:0-5816 GCA_036521635.1 Bryobacteraceae bacterium
GGACAGGTGTGAAGTTGGTAACCTGCCCACAAGAATTACAGGCGGAGGGGAGAGAAAATGCAGCGGTGTAGCGCTTTTATCTTTTGTGGGCTTTCGACGATCTGCCTCGCCCAGCAGGCGGCCCCGGATAGATCGCGTACCGCCGATCAGGACCGGCGCGGCTACATTGCACACGCCACGGTATTGTCCGGACGGGTTGTGCTGGATGACGGACGGCCCGCTCCGGAATCGACGGTGATCCTGCGGGTCTGCGAATACGCCACGTTTCAGGAGACCGTGGTGCAAGCCAAGGGACGGTTCGACGTGGATTTCAGCGCCAGGCTTGCGGCCACTGGAAGTGAGATCGCCGGGCCCAGGAACATTGTGAATCCTCTGGTTCATTGCAAATTCCGCGCGCTGCTCGCGGGCTACGAATCGAGCGAGATCGATATCGGCAAGTGTCCGATCGGCGAACATACCGAAGTGGGGACCATCACCTTGACTCGCCGCGCGGGCCTGGCCGGATCCAGCGCCAGCCCCACCACCGAACAAGCGCCCGCCAACGCCAAGAAGGCTTACGCCAAGGCTCTCGAAGCCCACAAGAAGGGCAAGGCGGACGAAGCGCAGAGCGCCCTGGAGAAGGCGGTGCAAGACTATCCGCGGTACGCCGTGGCGTGGACCATGCTGGGCGATCTTCACAAGGCCAAGAATGAAATCGGGCTTGCCAAACAGGCCTATGCGGCCGCGGTGTCGGCCGACCCCCAGTACGTCTATCCGTACGACGGTCTGGCATGGCTGGCGCTGCTGCTTCAGGATTGGAACGAGACGCGCGAGTATTCGGCAAAACTAATCGCTCTGGATCCGGTGGACTTTCCGCGGGCGTGGTTTTACAACGCGGTGGCGAACTACCGGCTGAGGGATTTCGACGCGGCTGAAAAAAGCGCGCGTGAGGCCATCAAGGTGGACAAGGCCCACGAGATTCCACAGGCCGAATTTCAGCTCGGGCTGATCCTGATACAGAAGAAGGACGCGGCGGGCGCGGCCGAGCATATGCGCGCGTATCTGGCGGCCAACCCTAACGGCGCGGATGCCGCCTCGGCGAAGGCGCAACTAGCGGCGCTCGAATCGGCGTTGCCGAAGCCCGTGGCAAAGTGACGGGAGCCGGGAAGCGGTGAAAAGATCGAGAACACGGGGAACACAAAGGAACACGGGGAACACAAGGAACACGAGGAACACGAGGAACACGAGGAACACCAGACCAGGTCGGGCAGGTGGAAGGATTTCGAGGAACGGGAAGAAGTCGCTGGATACCTCGCTTGTTTCTCGTGTTCCCTGTGTTCCCCGTGTTCCTCGTGTTCCTTCGTGTTCATGATTCTTTCACAACTTCCAGACCTCATCCTGCGGTCCAACCGATCTTTCAACGAAATCCTTGACCATCAACGTTTCATCTGTGATACGATTGCTTGATCCGATCTATTAGGAAATTAGCGTGCGTGGCTCCGCCACAACGTTTCACGGGGAAACAAATCCGAATCTCGCAAGGAGACAAAACTAACTTATGAATCGCCAAAATACAGGCAAGTGGCTGATACTGCCGATCTTACTCATCGCGCTCTTGATTCTGCCGACCGCTTTCGCGCAGGAAACGACTGCGGGATTGCAGGGAACCGTCAAGGATCCTTCCGGAGCGTCTGTCGCCAACGCAGCCGTCGAGGTTTCCAGTCCCGGACTCATTGGAACCAGGAAAGTGCAAACCGATGCGGAAGGTAATTATCGTTTTGGGGCTCTGCCTCCAGGCTCGTACAGCCTCACTGTGAGCGCGCCCGGATTCCGCAGCTACAAGCAGACTGGGATCGATCTGGCTACCGGCCGGCTGCCCAACATTGAAGTGCAACTGCAAGTAGGCGCGGTGGCGGAAACGGTTGAAGTCACCGGGTCGGCCACAGTCGTGGACGTAACGCAGAGCAAAGTACAGGTGACGGTGGAGCACGAGGTCTTGCAGAACATTCCGCGAGGACGTTCGTTCCAATCGGTGATTCCTTTTGCTCCCGGTGCGCGCCAGGAGCCGCTGCAGAGCGGCACTTCCAGTCGCACCAACGGCTTCCAGATTGATGGGGCCACCGACTCGGAAAACGTTTACCTGATCGACGGCGTGAACACCACCAATATCCAGAACGGCGGCGTCGGCAAGAGCTTCCAGATGGAGTTCATCGAAGAGGTCCAGATCAAATCCAGCAGCTTTGAAGCCGAGTACGGCGGCGCGGTGGGCGGTGTTATCAACGCAGTCCCCAAGCGCGGGTCGAACAACTGGCACGGCTCCCTGCTGGCCTACCTTCAGACCAACGCGCTCAACGCCAACGATCCTTGCTCGAGCGGTCTTACTTCCGGCGGCGTGGGAACGTTCGGCGGATTCAGCACGGTATGCGGATTGCGGCAGAACCCGGATTTGCCGTCGCTCTCCACTACTAGTCGTTTGGATGGCACTCCGCAATATTACATACCCAACAAGGATCAGCGGCACATCGTCGAGCCCGGATTCACATTGGGTGGCCCGATCTTCAAAGACAGATTGTGGCTGTTTGCCAGCTACGTTCCGCTGATGGATACGATTCGCCGCACCACCACTTTCACCGGCTTAAATCCCGGACCCCGGAGTTTGACGAGCTCGTTCGTTCAGCAAAACGCTTACAGCCGCCTGGACTACAAAATGTTCAATTCGTTGCGGCTGTTCGGCTCCTGGAGCTACGGCTATGGCCGCACCACAGGCCAGCTCGGTCAACCCGACAGCGCCGCCGGGCAACGGAACACCGGCGCGACCACGGATCCCAATACCCTTCGCGCGGATGCGGGCTCAGTGAACCCATCGGCCGTTTACGCTTTCGGTGGAGACTGGACGCCGACCGCGAGACTGGTAGTCAGCGCGCGTTACGGCTACTTCTTCAACAACAACGAACAGCGCGGAACGCCGATCGGCACCCGCTACCTGTATCAGGCTACCGTCAACTCATCCAGCAAGGATCTCGCCGGTAATGCATTCCCGGCTTCGTCCTTTAACACCACTGGGTTTGCTAACATCCCGAGCAACCTGGCCACTTCCTTCGATGCCTACAAGCGCAACAGCTTTAGCGCCGATGCGTCGTACTACGTTGGGAATTTGCTTGGATCCCACACCTTTAAAGGCGGCTACTTCTGGCAGCGGCAATCGAACGACGTTCTCACCAACTTCCAGGGCGGTGCGGTAAATCTTTTCTGGGGCCAAGGTTATACTCCGGTCACGAGCACCGCTGCCTGCGACACCATCAAGTCGCAGAATCAGGTGCTTTACGGGCAATCGGCCTGTCAGGGCAAGTTCGGATACTTTGTAGTCGGAACCGGCGTAACGAATACGGGTGCCGACCGGCAGTATGCTCACGCGCTCTACTTTCAGGACGCCTGGCACGTGGGACATGGCTTGACGTTGAACCTGGGCCTGCGCTTCGACGAAGAACGCCAGCCGCCGTACGATCCCACTCGCTTCCCGACCGTTGAATTCGGCTGGGGCGATAAGATCGCCCCACGCATCGGCGGCGCCTATGACCTGCTGCACAATGGCAAGATCAAGATCTATGCCAGTTACGGCAAATTCTACGACATCATGAAGATGGGTCTGGCGCGCGGGTCCTTCGGCAGCGACTACTGGCACGATTGCGTTTACGCTTTAGACGACACTAACTTTGCTTCCATCACCCCGAGTCTTCCGGTGGGCGGCGGTTGCCCGGCCAGCGGACCGGCGCCAGGCGTAACGGGACGCTTCATTGAAAACGTCGACTTCCGGGCCACCAAAGCGGATCCCCGCGACCCGGCCATCAATCCTACGCTCAAGCCGATGTTGCAGCATGAATTTGTGACCGGCGTCGACTGGCAAATTTCGCAGAACTGGACGCTCGAAACGCGGTACGCCCGCAAGCGCCTGGATCGCACGATTGAAGACATGTCCATCACCGACAATCTGGGCTTCTATATCGGCAACCCGGGAACGGCATTTGCCGACGTGCTGCATCGTCCGGTATCCATCCCCTGTCCGGGCGTGGGTTGCACTCCCGACGCCGCCGGCAACTATCTCACCACCGTGCCTTTCTGCGCGGAGTGCGGGCCGGTAGTGCCCGCCGTCCGCCGCTACGACGGTCTGGAATTCCGCCTGGCCAAGCGGCCGTCGGGAAGATGGTTTGGAGCCGTGTCCTATACCTATAGCAAGCTGACCGGCAACTACGCCGGCCTGACCAACACCGATCCCACCGATGGCGGAGGCGGACGGCATTCACCAAATAACGGCCGCGCCTTCGACTTGCCGAACATGGAATATCTTCCCAGCGGCAAGATCGACGACGGACCACTTTCCACCGATCGTCCACACACGGCCAAGCTGTACGGTTTCTATCGCGTGCCCTGGAAGCACATGGAGACTTTCACGGGCTTCACGCAATCGGCGTTTCAGGGCTCGCCGCTCAACACCTGCTTGCCGTCGGTCGGCACCGGGTCTTCGTGCCAGTGGGCTGAGGGCCGCGGTAATTTTGTGACGTTCACCCGCGCCGCCAATGGCGACTTCGTCAAGGCCGGCGTCGATCAAGGCGCGCGCAGTGATCCTTTTGTCCAAACCGACATCTTCATTCGCCACGAGTTCTCGGTGGGTGAGGGAAAGCGTGTGTCCTTCGAAGCCAACATCGGGAATCTGTTCAATCAGCGCGCGGCGATGGCTTTCAATGAAGTTGTGCTGGGGTCCACTGCCCAGAAGCTGAGTCCTTCGCGCACTTCGCGATTCCCTGGAGATCCCGGGGTCGATTGGGGCAAGCTGATGAACGGCTACAACTACATAGACGCTCTGAACGCCACCGGAGCATTCGCCGGCGTCTCGTCGCCGCTCACTCTGGCATCGCGCTATGGATTGCCGCAGGTGTTCCAGCAGGCGCGCAATATGCGGCTGGCGGTGCGCTTTACCTTCTAGTCGATTCGAGTAATTTGAGCTAGTCGGCGGGGCCGGTAAAAAGCCGGCCCCGTTTTTATTTGGTAGCCCCCCCATAAGCGCTAACTGTAGAATTGTAAGTGATGAAGGCTTTCATTACCATTGCCGCTCTCTTCGCCACGAGCGCGTTCAACGACTCCGATCTTGTCAAGGCGCGCGACCGCCAGGATCGGCCCGCACTTGAAAAACTCGCGGGCGATCTGCGCGTGCTCGCCGACAAAGACCCAAGAGATGCGGCCGCGCAATACCGGTTCGCTCTCGCCGAATCCTACTTCGCCGAAGTCGCCATTGAGATACGCGATAAAGCGGCGGCCAAGAACGCGGCCCAAGCGGGCATCGATGCCGCCGAACGCGCCGTCAATCTCAAATCGGATTCGTCGGAATACCAGCGCCTACTCGGCACGCTCTGCGGTCAAGCTGTTTCCGCCAACACGCTGGCGGCGCTCAAGTACGGAAAGTGCGCTCTCAACGCCGTGAACCGGGCAATCGAGCTGGATCCGAAATCGTCCAACAATTACCTCAGCCACGGCGTGGGCAACTACTATCTGCCGCCGGCTTTCGGCGGCGGCATCGATCTGGCCATCAAGGATTTTCGCAAAGCCATCGAGCTCAACCCCAAGAATGCGGATGCCTGGTTGTGGCTGGGCGTGGCGCTACGCAAGGACAATCATCACGCGGAAGCTCACAAGGCCATCGCGAAATCGCTGGAACTGAATCCGAACCGCCTTTGGGCGAAACAGCAGCTCGACAAAACACCGGCCCAATAAATGCGCGACCGGCTCGCGATCTGCGCCGGCATCGCCGCGCTCACGCTGCTAAGTTATTTTCAATTCCCCGG
>DATDHK010000429.1:0-19255 GCA_036521635.1 Bryobacteraceae bacterium
TCACGGAGACTGTCCGCGAGTCCGCCGATACGGGCCAGCGCTCCGTCAAATTCCAGTTTGTTCTCCTCGCGGATGGCGGCTGGAAGCTTCCCCCGAATTTGCTCCAAATCCATCTGGAGCAGGGCGAGCCGGTGGCCGAGATCGTCGTGCAGGTCTCTGGCGATCCGCTCACGCTCCTCTTCCTGCGCGGAAAAAAGCCGGGCCGTGACGGTGTTCAATTCTTCCTGGGTTCGCACCAGCAGATGATTGGTGGACTGCACACGCAGCTTGCGGGCGGCCGCCAGACCGCACTGCTGCAGCGCGATTTCGATGGTCGCGTGCAATTCTTGCTCGGCGAACGGCTTGACCACATAGCCGTACGGCTCGGTGACGCTGGCGCGGCGCATGGTCTCCGCGTCGCTATAGGCGGTAAGAAAAACCGTCGGCGTCTCCCACTGTTCGCGAGCCGCCGAGGCTACCGCGACGCCATCGATCTCGCCCTCCAGTCCAACGTCGGCGAGGAGAAGATCCGGTTTTGATTCCGCGATCTGTCGTAGGGCGGCGGCGCCGCTGGCGGCCACTCCCACCACCGCATAGCCCAGATTGGTGAGAATTCGCCGAAGATGACGGGCCGTAATCGTTTCATCTTCAACGATGAGTATTTTTGGCTTTTGCGAAACACTGCGGTCTAAAGCCATGGCTTATTACATGTTCGCGCTTTTGGGGAGAAGAGTGTTGCGCCGTGGTGTTACAGAAACAAGAATGGCCGCCGATGAACGGCAGCCAGGAATTGATCGCTTCAACTCCGCGGCGATTCCTTGAACATCGCGAACGCGGCCCCTTGCGGATCGGCAAGCACAGCCATACGGCCCACGCCTTCCACGGACATAGGCTCCAGGTAGAATTGTGCGCCTAGCTCCTTCGCCTTCGCGGAGGACGCGTCCACGTCGGCCACGTAGATGTAGAGGAGCCAATGTGGCGGACCAGGCTGCGTGGGCGGGATTCCGCCAATCATCTTGTCGCCATTCATGATATGCAGATATCCGCTGTCGTCTTTCCCTTCGCCGGGAATGATGGTCCAGCCGAACATCGCGGAATAGAACTCTTTGGCCCGCGCGCGATCGGGCGTATTCAGATCCGCCCAGCACAAAGCGCCGGGTTCGTTGTTGATTCCGATGCCGGCGTTTTTCTTGGCTTGCCAAATCGTGAAGACTGCCCCGGTTGGATCTTGGAGCACAGCCATTCGTCCGGCTTCGAAGACATCGAAGGCGGGCGCCAGCAGCTTGGCGCCGAGTTCTACTGCCTTCTTGGCGGCGTCATCGGCATTTTCCACGGCGATGTAGAGGTTCCAATGCGGCGGAATTTTCTGTTCGGTTTCCTGGGGCGACAGGGTGTAAGCCGCGCTGGAATCGCGGCCGTCCAGACGAAAAATAGTGTAAAAACTGTCCGGACCCATGGGCATGTCATTGGCCACCCATCCAAACATGGAGCCATAGAATTGTTTGGCGGCCTTTTGATCTGTAGTGGCGAGTTCGATCCAGCAAAAATCGCCTGGGGCGTGCTTGTCGATGTGAGGCATGACCGGATTATACCAATGGCCCCTGGCGCTCCCGCGATTGGTGATCGGTGGATGGCGGCTGGATTTGTGAGAATCTTCTTAGTGGATATTCAATATGGCGAAACCTGCGCTGTGGTGCATCGTCGCGATCTCCCTTCTCTGTCCTGAGGTATCTCGCGGACAGGGGAACCTTCCCGGATTAGAAGGAAAATGGCGCGGAACCCTCAACACGGGCGTGGCAGAGTTGCGGCTTTTGCTCAGTATCGACGGAACCGCCGGCCAGTATTCCGGCAGCCTCAATAGTCTGGATCAAGACGCCATCATACCGGCCGATGTCATCCGCGTCGAAGGCGATTCGGTCCACCTGGAATTCAAGAGCATCAAGGGCGTGTATGAGGGCAAGTTCGACGCCGGTCATTCTTCCCTTTCCGGGACCTGGACGCAAGGAACGCCGTTCCCGCTCGCGTTCACGCGCGACAAAGATGTTACCGGGGCGGCCGCAAAACCCGAACAACCAATCACTGTCGAAATCCCGACCCCGCCGACGGCATTTCGCGGCAATGGCAAAATGCATCTGGTGTATGAGCTGCGTATCACGAACCCGAGCGCTGAGGAAGTGGACCTCAAGCAGATCGATGTGCTCGCCGACGGGCCGATCGCGAGCCTCGCCGGAAGCGACCTGAATCGCGCTCTGGCCCGGACGCGCTTGCCCGGCGGCGCCAGCGGCGTCGCCTATATGTGGGTGACGCTGGAGCACAGTACTCCAATCCCAGCGAAGATCCGGCACAAGCTAATCTTCAACAACAGGACTTTTGAAGGCGCCGAGGCCGCGGTGGCCGCAAAGCCGCTTCCGGTGCTGGGACCTCCACTGCGCGGCGAAGGTTGGGTAGCCGCCAACGGCCCGGGAAACGAGTCCGTGCATCGAAGAGCGTTGATGCGGATCGGCGGTAATACCTGGATCGCGCAGAGATTCGCCATCGACTGGGTGCAGCTCGGTCCGGACGGCAAAACCAACACGGGCGACCGCAAGGACAACCGGAACTACCGCGGTTATGGGGCCGAAGCCCTCGCGGCCGCCGACGCGGTAGTGGCAGCCACCAAGGACGGCATTCCCCAGAACGTGCCCGGTGAAAACTCACGGGCGGTTCCAATCACGCTCGAAACTATTGGCGGCAACCACATCATTCTCGATCTTGGCGGCGGCCGCTACGCTTTCTACGCCCACCTGCAGCCCGGCAGCCTGCGTGTGAAGACAGGCGATCGCGTGAAACGGGGGCAGGCGCTCGGGCTGGTTGGCAATTCCGGTAACTCAACGGAGCCGCACCTGCACTTTCATGTGTGCGATCGAAATTCGGCGCTCGAATGTGAAGGTGTGCCGTACGTGCTCGAGTCCTACGAAATACGCGGCAAAGATAAGAAGTACGAGAAGCGCGAGAACCAGCTTCCGCTGGCGAACGAGATCGTGCGGTTCGAGTGAACAGCTTCTATCGCCGGTTGGACGCTTCGGCGGCGAGCTTCAGTTCGTTATTCACTTGATCCAGTAATTCTTTGGCCTTTTGGGCGTGCCCTTGCAAGTCCCATTCATTGGCCCGCTGCGCCTCGCTTATTTTCTCCCAGGCTTGCCGGCTCAATTTCTGCGCCGCCGCGAGGTTTGGATGACGTGCGCCAGAGATATTCCGGGCCGGCTTTTGAGCCATGGCAACTCCAACGGCCAGCGTGGAACCAAGAAGAGCGGTGAGAATTCGGGTTTTGATCATAGCTGAGATTCTAATATCCAATTCGCCGTTGGCGCAACCGGCGCGGAAACCGAAGCTGCATCGGCATATTCACCAAATGTATAATGTCACCGCCGCTTATGCTGAGACATCTGGCCATCCTGCTCCTTTCCGCCGTCTGCGCGCCGGCACAGGCAGTCACAGTGCCTTTGATCCTGGAAGGTAACGCGCCCATCATAGAACTGGAGGTCGTGGGGCCTTCCGGCGCCGCGCGCAAAGCCCGGTTCCTGGTGGATACCGGCGGCGGCTCGTTGATCCTTGGCTCCAAACTGATGGCCGACGCGGGCGCACAGGCCAACGGTCCCGCGATGAAAGAAGAAGGCGATCTGATACAGGCGCTCAAGCCGCCGGCTGTGAGACTGGGCGGCATGGACTTGGACCTCTCCGGGGTCCGGGTATTCGGGATGCCGGAACAACCTCGGCCCTTGTCCCGCAATGACGCCGAGGGTTTGTTTCCCGCATCGCTGCTGCGGCACTATCGCGTGGTGTTCGATTATACCGCTGGTAAATTCACACTGGCCAAGCCGGGCAGCGTGAAGCCTCAAGGCGAGAAGATCGGGACGCCAATCTCGAGGAACGGATTTCCACGCATCGAAATCCAGGTCGCCGGCAAATCCTACGGATTTCTGCTGGATACGGGCGCCAGTTTCACCATGATCAGCCGGACGGTGTTGGAGGAGTGGACAAAACAGAACCCGGCTTGGCATGCCGCAACCGGGGCGGTCGGCTTTGCCAATATGTCGGGCAACAAGAACGAGAGCGACGCGCTGATGTTGCGCTGCCCCGAATGGAAGGCCGGCCCGTTTGTTATCAAAGATCCCGCCGCCGTTTCCAGACCTGCCGGAACGTTTGAAAAGTGGATGAGCGGTATGATGACAGCGCCCATCGTTGGCTCGGTGGCCGGAAATGTCTTGCGCGATTTCCGCGTCGAGATCGATTACGAGAACGGGGTCACGTACCTGGAGAAGAGCGGAAATTCCAGCGATGCCGATCTGGTGACTGCCGGCCTTGTGCTTGGCGCGCGGGCGGACGGCGCCTTGGTGGTTGCCGGCATTTCCTCCGGCGCGGCGGCGGATGTGAAGAGCAGTGTGCGGGCCGGCGACTATCTCATCGAGGTCGATGGCGTCGGGGTCACGGGAAAACCGCTGGCCGCGGCCGCGCTGGCGCTGCAAGGGAAGGCGGATGTTCCGAAGCGGCTGAAGCTCAAGCGCGGTGAGGAATATTTGACTGTAACCGTGACGCCGAAGAGCATCATCTAGTGATGGACTATGCGGTGTTTTCGCCCGCGATCGGGTGTTTGTATTTGCACTCGGCGTTCGGACACTGGGCCACCGGTCCCGCCTTCAGCCACTTTTCGATCATGTAGCTGGAGCCGCACTCGGGACACTTCTCCTGTAGCGGCTTGCCCCATGCTACGAAATCGCAATCCGGATAGCGGCTGCAACCGTAGAAGGTCTTGCCCTTTTTCGAGCGGCGCTCCACCACTTCGCCTTCGGAGCAATTCGGACACGGGACACCAATAGTCTTCTGCTTGACGAATTTGCATTTCGGATAATTGCTGCAGGCCGTGAACTCTCCGAAACGGCCGTATTTCAAGAGCAGGTTGCTGCCGCACTGCGGGCACTTTTCGTCGAGCGGAACGTCGCTCTTCTTCTGCTCGCCGCCGATGCGCTTGGTCGTTTTGCAGTCCGGGTAGCCGGAGCAAGCGTAGAAAGTTCCGAAGCGGCCCTTCTTCAAAACCATGGGACGGCCGCAGTTTTCGCAATATTCCTCGGCGTCCTGCTCGGTTAGATCGGCCTTGTCGATATCGGGCAGATCCACGGTCAATTCGCGCGTATTGGTGCACTCGGGATATCCGGTGCAGGCGATGAAGCTGCCGTGCCGGCCCCACTTGATGACCATCGGCTTGCCGCACTTGTCGCAGACCAGGTCGGTCGGCTTTTCCATGCGCTTGATGTCGGTCATGTTGCGCTCGGCGTGCTCCAGATCTTTCTGGAAGCGGTCGTAGAACTCGGCCATCGCCACGCGCCAGTCCAACTTGCCTTCTTCGATTTCGTCCAGCTCTTCTTCCATGCGAGCCGTGTAGGTCACGTCGAAAAGATTTTCGAAACTCTCGAGCAGCAGGTCGGTGACGACCATGCCCAGTTCGGTGGGCACGAACTTGCCGCCTTCCTTCTTTACGTACTCGCGTTCCTGAATTGTGGACAGGATGGAGGCGTATGTGGACGGGCGGCCGACGCCGTCGGCCTCCAGCTCTTTCACCAGCGTCGCTTCGTTGAAACGCGGCGGGGGCTCGGTGAAGTGCTGTTCGGGCAGAATGGATTTGAACTTCAGTTCCTCGCCCTGAGTTACGACGGGCAGGCGGTGCTTCAGCTCTTCATCGTCTTCGTCCTTCTGATCCTTGCCTTCCTCGTATACTTCCAGGAATCCTTTGAATTTTGGGACGCTGCCGGTGGCGCGGAACATATATGTTGCGCCGTCCTTGCCCTTGGCCGCGACGTCGATGGTGGTCTGATCGAAAACCGCCGGCGGCATCTGCGACGCAACAAAACGCATCCAGATGAGCCGGTAAAGCTTCAGCTCGTCTTCCTGAAGGTACTGCGCAATTTCTTCGGGAGCGCGCCGCGCAGACGATGGGCGAATGGCTTCATGCGCGTCCTGCGCATCCTTCTTGCTCTTATAAACGTTGGGCGTGTCGGGACAAAACTGCGGACCAAATCGATCCTTGATCAACCCGCGCACGTCGTCCAGCGCATCGTTGGATACGCGCGTGGAATCGGTACGCATGTAGCTGATCAAACCGACGGAACCTTCCGCGCCCAGCTCGACGCCTTCATACAGGCGCTGGGCCAGCATCATGGTTCGTTTGACACTGAAGCGCAGTTTACGCGCGGACTCCTGCTGCAACGTAGAAGTGATGAACGGCGGAACCGGATTGCGCTTCTTCTCGCGCGTGGTGACGGAATGGACGATGTACTTGGATCCATCGATCTGATCGACCAGCGACTTGGCCGTGGCTTCGTCGGCTACTTCGATAGCCTGATCGTCCTTCTTGGTGAAGCGCGCGGTAAGGATCGGCGGCTTCTTGGCGTTGAGCTGGACGTCGATGGTCCAGTACTCGCGTTTTATGAAGGCGCGGATTTCGCGCTCGCGATCGACAATCAGACGCAGCGCGACCGTTTGAACGCGGCCCGCCGAAAGTCCGCGGCGGACCTTGTCCCAAAGCAGCGGCGAAATTTTGTAGCCCACCAGCCGATCGAGAATTCGGCGCGCCTGTTGCGCGTCCACCAGGTGCAGATTGACCGCGAGAGGAGTTTCGAATGCTTTTTGCACCGCCTTGGCGGTGATCTCGTTGAACATCACGCGCAGGAACTTGGGGCCTTTTTTCGTGCCGTCCAATTCTTCCTGCAAGTGATAGCAGATGGCTTCGCCTTCGCGGTCGGGATCGGCCGCGAGATACACGAACTCCATCCCTTTGGCCGCTTGCTTCAGTTCCGAGATGAGCTTTTTCTTGCCCTCGATAACTTCATAATGCGGCTCGAAATCTTTGTCGACGTCGACCGAAAGATCCTTCTTCGGAAGATCCTTGACGTGTCCAAGCGAAGCCTTGACGACGAACTGCGCGCCGAGATATTTACCGATCGTTTTCGCCTTCGCCGGCGATTCGACGATGACGAGAGATTTTGCCATAGATAATTAGATCCGTAGGAACGTTGACAGTTTTAGGGTGTTGGTTAGAACCTACCACACTTTAACAAAGTTCTTCCCGGGGAGTTGCCTGACTAAGCCTAGCATCTCGAGTTCGAACAGTGCGGCAATTATTTCTGATGACGTTAGGGTATCAAAAGATTCGAGCAGTTCGTCAAGGTGGGCCGCCACGTCGGGTTTGATTTTGGCTAATAGAGCCCGGCTGGTGGGGCTGATCTGGTCGGCGACCACAGGTAGTTCGTCCTTTGTTTCCAATGGGATCTGGCCGAAGCGGGCTTGCGCCTTGGATATCAGGGCGCGGCGTGTCGCAGCCGGCAACTCCACCAGAACATCGTTCCATTCCTGGACCAGCTTGGCCCCTTGCTTGATGATCAGGTTGGGGCCCCAACTCATTTTTGAAGTGATATTACCGGGCACGGCGAAGACCTCGCGCTGTTGCTCGAGCGCCATTTTCGCCGTTATGGCCGAGCCGCTGTATTGCGCGCCTTCCACGATCAGCACGCCTACGCTCATGCCGCTGATGATGCGATTGCGGATCGGAAAATTCTGCGGATAGGCCGGCGAGCTCATCGGAAATTCGGAGATCAGAAGGCCCTTTTCCGCAAGCTGCGCGGCCAGGTTCCGGTTCTCCGCCGGATAGACCAGATCCACGCCGCAGCCGAAGACGGCCAGCGTGTCGCCGCCCACGGCGAGAACGCTTTTGTGCGCCGCCGTGTCGATGCCGCGCGCCATGCCGCTCACGATTGTCAGACCCGCCTGCGCAAGGTCGGGCGACAAACGCTCGGTCGCCGCCATGCCATAGGTTGTCGGCCGGCGTGTGCCAACCACGCCCAACATGATGGTCTGCAGCAACTCGATTCTTCCGCGGACGAAGAGCGCAATCGGCGGATCGAAAATTTCTTTCAACCCTGGGGGATATCTCGGATCGTTGATGGCCACCAGCGCCGTACCGGTCTCCAGCATCTTCTGTTGCTGATCGACGGCGTCTTCAAAAGTACAGCCGCTGGCTATGGTTTGCGCGATGCTGCCGGCGAGTCCGTTGGCTTCGAGCTCGGAACGGGAAGCTCGAAAAATGGCTTGCGCGGTGTGGAAACGAGCCACCAGCTTGCCGGCCTTGCGAGTGCCCAATCCTGGAATCAGGCGCAAGGCGAGCCAGTGCAGTTCCTCTTCTTTGGTGAGAGTGGGGGCAAGCATGGTCTTTCTAGAGAGGTGCGGGAAAGCGCGGCAAGTTCTCTCGGGATGAAGCTGCGAAGGAATCAAGCGTCTGCGGTCGGCGGCTGACCGCCCTGATGCGGCAAGGAGCAGGAGAGGATCTGCTGTCACACGCGGGCGGAAGCCTTGAACAAGTGTAAAATACGCATTGGGGCTCAACTCGATTCATCCTACTCCGGCGATAGTGGCGATCGTGGGTATGGCAGGGTCCGGCAAGACGATCCTGTCGAAGTGGCTGCATTCCCTTGGGCTGCCAATGGTTCGTTTTGGCGATGTCGTGATAAACGAGGTCTTGCGAAGGGGATTGGAAGTCACTTCCTTAAACGAGCAATCAGTTCGTGAAGAGCTCCGTCATAAGGGCGGCATGGATGTCTGCGCGAAGTTATCTTTGCCTGGGATTTATGAGCAACTACGAACTCAACGGCCTGTAATTGTCGATGGGCTTTATAGCTTCAGCGAGTATAAGACATTGCGTGCTGAATTTGGCGACGGGATGCTTGTGGTAGCGGTATTCACTTCGCGTGACCTTCGATACGCTCGCTTGACTTCGCGAGCCGAGAGGCCCTTAACGGTCCACGAAGCCAAGGCTCGGGATTATGCCGAAATTGAAAACATAGAAAAGGGAGGCCCAATAGCTCTCGCGGATCATACGCTCCTCAATAATGGGAGCAAGGACGATCTTATCGGTCACGCACAAGACCTATTTACACCTGTCTTGGAAAACTTAGGCTCACTGAAATAAACAAACTCTCTCATACGGAGCCCATTTTGTGCATTGTAGGCGCCTCATGCGTCTTTCTGGAAGGTGCGGGAAAGCGCGGCAAGTTCTCCGGGAATACACTGGAAGTATGGATAAACAAGCGACCTACGACGATGTGAACTTGATTCTGAAGCTGTATAACATGCGCCGGGAAGAAAAGCTGCGCGAGGCGCGCAAGTGGTTCGGAAAATTCAAAGCCAAGACGCTGGCGGAGAGGGAGGCGGTGTGCCCGCCCGGGTCGGATCAGGATGCCTACTTCCGCATGGTGGTGACGTATTGGGAGATGGTGGCGTCGTTCATCACTGCCGGCGTGCTGACGGCCGAGCTGTTTTTCCAGAGCGGGAACGAGCTGTTATTCGTCTGGGAAAAGGTGCGGGACTTTGTGCCGGAATGGCGTACGGTCGCGAACAATCCGAAGATTTTGGGGAACATGGAGACGGTGGCGAAGGCGGGTATTGATTTTATGAATCGGGGGAATGCGAGCGCGTACGAGACTTGGGCGGCGAGAATCCGGGGAATGTAAGGGCCGGTCCACGAACTGGCTCAACTCCCAGGTGTTCGAATTCGGAGCTTGCCATCCCAGATCCGCGCGGGCGGCCGCTGTAAAGCGCTCAGTTCAAACTCTATAGCGTTGGTAACGTAGCTGCTGGCAAATCGGCGTGCGTATTCTCCAAGATCTGCACTACGCCCTCCGGGCGTTAAAAAACAACCCCGGCTTCACTCTGGGCGCGGCAACTACCATGGCGCTCGGGATTGGAATCAACACCGCGCTGTTCACGTTGATCAACGCCGTTATCTTGCGGCCGACACCGGTTCCCAATCCGAAATCGCTGTACGAGATCGCCTCGACACTTGACGCCGCCGGCTTCGACCGGTTCGGCCAGAACTGCCGGAGTTGCGGCGAAATTGTGGCGATGACTTGGGTATTGCCGTCTTTGGGGACATCTTCTGAAGTGGTCCACGGCAACGAAGTTTCGCCTAACTACTTCACAGCCATGGCGGTGAAACCTCATCTCGGCCGCTTCTTCAGCGAACAGGACACCAATATCATCGTGCTGAACTATGACTTCTGGGAACGGAAATTCCAAGCCGATCCAGAGGTGCTGGGCCGAACCATCAAGCTGAGCGGCCGCGACTACATTATTACCGGCGTTGCTCAGAAGGGTTTTTTCGGAACGATGCCCTTGGTAGCCAATTTCTGGACGATGCTGCCGAGGGATTTCCCCAACCAAAATGCTTCGGTCCGACTGTTAATGAGACTCAAACCAGGCGTTAGCCAGGCTCAGACCGAGGACGAGTTGACGGCCATAAGCTCGCGGTTCAGCCAGGATCGCCAGCGCGTGCGGATTCAGTCGCGCGCCACGTTAATTCCGCTGAACAGCAGAACCGCGGGAATCGCCGCCGTGCTCATGGTGTGCGTTGGCATGGTTCTTTTGATCGCATGCGCCAACGTTGCAAATCTCATGCTGGCGCGCGCCGCAGTCCGACAGCGCGAAATGTCCGTCCGGCTCGCGTTGGGCGCCAGCCGCGGCCGACTGCTTCGGCAATTACTCACGGAGAGCATGGCCGTGGCGGTTCTGGGGGGCATCCTTGCCATCTTCATCGCAATCTGGACGCTGCCGGCTTTGTCGGCATTTGTGCAGTCGAAACTTCCGGCTCTTTGGGGGCAATGGGCTCTGCACCTCACTCCGGATTTCCGCGTGTTCGCCTACACTGCCGGACTGTGCGCCGCAGCCGGAGCCTTATTTGGATTAGCGCCGGCGCTGCACTCGAGCCGATTGGATGTTTCCTCAGGGCTAAAGGACGGTGGCAGCCAGGGCATTCGCTGGAAGAAGTCGCGCTTTCGCAGCGGACTCGTCGTAGTACAGGTGATGCTCTGCCTGATTCTGCTCATCAATGCGGGCCTGCTGGCACGGAGTCTGGCGAACTCATATACCGAGGATCCCGGATTTGACGTGCAGCACAACCTGATTGTGCAACTCGACGACACCAGCGGCGATCGGACGATTCGCTCGCAGATGCTCGAGCGCATCGCTTCAGTCCCCGGCGTTGAATCGGTAGCCGTTGCGCGTCATGTTCCTCTGTTAGGCAGCGGGTATGGCAAGATCTCGCGCACAAGCTCCGACGTCGACTCCGGGATTCCGGCGGCCGTCAACCAAGTGGGGACGGCTTATTTTCGAACGCTCGGCATCGCGGTGTTGAGCGGACGCTCCTTCACGCCGGAAGAAGAGCGCGGCAACGCCGCGGTTGCGGTATTGAGCGAGGCTGCGGCCCGCAAGCTATTTCCGGGCGAGAATCCTATTGGAAAGTCATTCACGCTTGGAGGCCAAGCCCAGCCGCACGCGACAGCGGTGGTGATTGGCGTGGCTCGAGATACACGCAGCATCAAGCTTTCGGAACTCGATCCCGCACATGTGTATTTGCCGATCGATCTTGCTCACACGCAGGGCAGTGTTCATTACCTGGTGCGCACGCGCGGCGAACCCACGAAACTGTTGCCGGTGATACGGCAATCGGCATACGAGATTTCGCGGGGCAATCCGTTGCTGGTCTATTCGTTCGACATCGCCATCGGGTTTCAGCGCCTTCCCGCCGAGATGGGCGGTGCAGTAGCGGCAGTTCTGGGAATGCTGGCGCTGGTACTGGCGGTAGTCGGCATCTATGGGGTGATCTCTTACTCGGTGAGCCAACGAACCCGGGAAATCGGGATCCGAATCGCACTGGGCGCAACGGTTCGAGATGTCAAACTGCTGGTTCTTCGGCAGGGTATGTTCCTGGCCGGCATCGGGATTGCGGCGGGGATGGCGGGAGCGGTCCCTTTGGCTTTAGTCTTACGTTCTCTTTTGCATGGGGTGAGCCCACTCGATCCGCTGACCTTCTGCGCTGTCCCGGCGATGCTGGTCATCGTCGCGGGGGCGGCCATGTGGGCGCCAACCAGGCGAGCGACACGCGTGGAGCCGCTGTCGGCGCTGCATCACGAATAGAGTGAGTCCGTTATTATTTGCTAGCTCGCGCGCCCGTAGTCTCGCGGATGAAATCTACTTCGTCCTGGCGGTACGGCGTCCCATCTGTGCGAAAGACTTCATGATGCCAAACGGCCGGCTCGCGATCGACATATGGTTTGGCCCAGGAATCCCACGGTAACCAGGTTTGCGTTTTGCCGGCCACGAGTCCCCAATTGATCGCCGCAACTTTGTACTTTTTCGCAATTGGCAGACTCCCTTGGAAAGTGCTCTTGTTCCCGCGCGCCATGTACTCAGTGCAAAGCATGGGCCGATGGTAGGGCTGCAATTGCTGGACATGTTTCTCAAAATCTTCGGGCGAACTGTAGTTGTGAAATGAAATGACATCCGACATTTCCAACTGAACTTTTTCCATCGGCTTCAGCTTGTCGGGATTGGACCAGTCGCCATGCCAGACTCCGCTCGTCAGGGGCTGCGAGGGATGCGACGAGCGGGCCCATTCGAACGCCTGGGGCAGCATTGCCAGCACCAGGCTCACTTTGTCGGATGGCTCCAACTTGGCGTAACTGCCCGAATTCATGTTGTCGGGCTCGTTCCAAATGTCCCACGCCAGGATTCGCTTATCGTTCGCGAAAGCTCCGACCACGCCGCGCACGTACGCCTCCAGCCGGGACGATTGCGTGGGGTCCTTCAATGCCTCGGCTCCCGGACTCTGCAGCCAGCCGGAATTGTGCACGCCCGGCGTCGGCGCCCGCTGTTTTCCTAAATGCGGCGCCGGATCCCAACACGAGTCGAACAGCACCAGCATTGGTTTGATCTTGTGCCGGTCCGCGATTCGCAGAAAAGTATCGATTCGTTTCCGGAACCCCGCAGGGTCCTGTCGCCACAGCAGGTCGTGGAGAAAGGCGCGCATGGTATTCATGCCCAGACCCTGCGCCCATCCCAATTCCAGATCGATGCGCTTCGGATCGAACGTATCGGCCTGCCACATTTCCAGCTCGTTGATCGCGTTCGCGGGAATATAATCGCTTCCGACAAGCCAAGGCTGCGTGGCGTACCAATCGTTGGCTTTCTTCTCCGTCCAGCGTCCGTTCTGTGCAACTGCCGCGACGTTCCATAGCAACATTGCGGCGGCAAAAGTAAATAGCGTTCGTTTCATTCTGGTCTGAAGATATCAGATCGCGATAAGATTGAAGCGCAATGCGCCGGGACACCGAATACTTCGAAGATCGCGAGATGGACCTGATCTACATCGCCAAGAAGCTGAAGGAGGCGCTGCGGCTCGAGAGCATGCTCACGGAGTCGGGCGTGGAGTACGCGGTGGAAACCGATAAGTACAGCGGCGGAGTGCTCTTCCGCAGCCAGCGGGTTGGAGCTTTCTTTTACGTCCTTCCGGAATCGCTCGAGCAGGCCCACGAAATCATGCGCAAGCACGGCTTCCGCGTTTTTCAAGAGCAATAGTTGAGCTAACGGCGCAGTCCGCGGCCTGGCGCAACGCCTTCCTGCACTCGGCCTTCCTTGACGACGAACGTCCCGTTCACCAACACGTACGAAATGCCTTCGGAATATTGAGCCGGATTATCGAACGTAGCGCGATCGATCACTTTGTCCGGATCGAAAACGGTGATGTCGGCGTCGGCGCCAACCTGCAAGCGGCCCTTGGTTTGAATTCCCAACCTCTGCGCCGGCATGAGATTCATTTTGCGGAGCGCGTCCATCAATCCCAGAGCGTGCTGTTCGCGAACGTAGCGGCCCAGTACGCGCGCGTACGTGCCGGCGGCTCGCGGATGGCCCTTGCCGTTTTCCATGATGCCGTCGCTGGCGATCATCACGATGGGATTCGCCACGGCGACGCGCACCATTTCCTCGGGGATGCTATGCACGGCCACCATGCCGCCTTGTTTGCGATAGCGCGCGAACGTTTCCGCGGTGAGCCGCTCGCCCGTTGCCGCCCATTGCAGATCGCCGTAGGTGATGCCTCCGACGCGGCCCTGCCAGCCTTCGTCGAAAATCGCAGAAGACAGATCGGTCATGCCGGCTGTATATGGATAAGCTTCGGTCGTGACATCCAGGCCGCGATGTTGCGCACCCTCGATCATGCGCAGACAAAGCTGCGTCTGGCGGATTCCCATACTAGTGATGTGCACGATATGCAGCGGCGCGCCGGTGGCGGCCGCGTCGGCCAGCATTTCCTGCAAGGCATCGATCACGCCGGGCTCGACCGGTCCACTGTTGCGCATGTGCACGTAGATCGGAGTGCGGCGTTGGGCGGCGAGTTGAAACAATTCCAGGATCTCTTCGCGGCTCACTTTGGGAACATACGCGATGCCCATGCCGATGCCGAGGCCGCCTTCGTCCAAGCCTTGCCGCACAAGTTCGACGATCTGTTTCTGTTGCTCCGGCGTGCCCACGGTGTTGGCCGCGGCATCGCGCGGCAGCAGCCCGCCACCGTCGCGCAGGACTGCCATGCGCGCTGGAATGTGCCCGGAGGTCGCGCCGAAATTGATGAGCGACCGGCCCTCGCGCGATGCGTACCATTGCGTAACCGGGCTGACTCCCGCTTCCATTTCGAGCGCCGTAGTGACGCCGTCGCGCGCCTTGAAAGCGTAATTTTCCGGAGTCTGGCCATGGGAATGAAGGTCGATGAATCCGGCGGTGATTACCTGGCCTTTGACGTCCACGACGGTGCGCCCCTCGAGCGGGGATGCGGACACGGCTGCGATACGGCCGCCGCGAATCCCGATGTGTCGAATGGCGTCGAGGTTGGATTCGGGGTCCATTGCGCGGCCGTTGGCCAACACGATGTCGTAGGTCTGAGCGAACAGCGGGGCGGCGAGGGCGAGTAGGGCGAGAGTAGGTTTCATTCGATCCAGTGTAGATCCAGTACGCTCGGACTGCTCTTGGACACAAGGGCGGCTGCTTCTCCGGTTCGGTTCTTCATGCATATCGAGCTCTACGATCGAGCGATCCGCCAAGCTGGAGAATGAATCAAAGCGCCGGCGCACGCCTGGCCGACACTCTCGCCAGATTCACAAGGATCGCAGCCAACGCAAGGCTTGCCGCAGCAAGGACAACATAGACTAACCAGGGCGAACGCTCCGAGAGCGGCTTGGGCTCCGGACGGTAGACCGGATTGTCCCGCTGGCCCTGCAGCGTAAGCGCGTCCGGAGGAACCGTCAGATCCGCTGGAATCCGCGCACCCAGATCGTAGTGAGGCGCCAGCGCTTTGAGATTTCCGTAATACAAACGAATGGGACCGGCGCCGGCGGATGCCGCTTCGAAGATCACTTGCCGGGCTGGGCTTTCGACGCTGATACCGGCTATGGTCAGCGGGCCATTCCGGTCGTCCGTCACGGTTAACTTGAGGCGCCGGGCGAGATGTTCTGTGAAGTCGACGGTCAGTTGCGCCGCCACTTCGCCGTCGCGCCGCGTTAGATCTCCGGATGCGATCACGGTTGGCGCGGACGGATCGTCAATTTCCTCCAATTGGAAAGGGCGCGAGAATGCGCCCGAGCCGGTTACAATGTTGAGACGCTGCACCGGTACCCGTCCTCCTAAATCCATCCGCCAGAGGGAAGCGGGCCGCGCGTTGACCCGATCGGCTTCACGGCCTCCGAAATAGGCTTCGAACTGAACCATCTCGCCCTTCATATGCATCGATCGCCGAACGCGCAGACTCTTAATCTGCGGCGGCAAGCGGTCGACCTGCGGATCGCGGTTCACGCGCACGCGCAGGTAGCGGTACCGGCTCACCGGATACGCCACCGCCTGCTGCTCCACGCTGCGGCCGTCGGCCGCGAAGCGGAAAAGGATCGCATCCGACGCCAGCGTGAACCACCGCGCGCCGTCCAGACTGCCCTGGACATCCGCCAGCCGGCGGAAATTATTCCCGGCGGTTTCGATCTCCACTTCGTTGTGTTCCTGGGGTTGCTCTCCCAGATCGCAGGAAACCTGGGCGGCTGCGCCCTCGACGCCCCGGTTGAATTCCCGCGCGGTGAAAGCACTGTGAACCTCAACCTCGCTCCGAATGCGCAAGACATACGGGATTTCGCGGCCGGCATTGTTGTAAAGACGCAGATCGGCGTGATCGGTGCGCGCCTTGTCCAGCGTCTCCCGATCGAGCACAAAATCCAGCAGGCCGCTGGAATTGGGGCGCGGCTGTATTTCCTTAAAGTAGGGCCATGCGCTCAATGCCTCCGGCCTGCCCGGGGCCTGTGCCCAGAGCGCGGCCCACAACGTAACCGCCAAGCATCCCGCCGGAAAAATTTGTTTCATCACGTTTGCTCCTGCCGAGTACTACGTTGATAGGCCCACGCCACTCCCAACAGCACCAGCCCCAATGACAGCAGTGCGACAATGCGATAGAACTGGCGCAGCTCGGAAATATCCACGAAGACGGCTTTGGCCAGCGTGATTCCGAAGAGGATCAGCCCGGCCACACGCAACGGCCGAATCTTGCGGCGGAACCCCGCCAAAGTCAGCAGCCCGGCGTACGCGGACCACAGCAGCGACACCGAAAGCTGCCCGCCCCACCGCAGTTGTTTAGCGGCTTCGAAGACATCCGGCGTACCACCTTTGGCGATGTTGTCCGCGCGCATTCCGAAGTAGCCATAGGCCTCGACGGTCGAGCCGAGCCAAAGTACGCCGAAGGCCAACAATCCGATTGCCAGGACGGCACGCGGGTCTGAGCCGGCGCGTGCCCCGAAGCGCCAATATAGGTGCGCGGCACAACCCAAACACGCCACCAGCGCCAGCATTCCCAGAAAATACCGGTTGAATACGGGTGTGAATAGCGCCCGGTGTTCCCTCGGCATATCCTCAAACAGAAAGCGAAAAAGGGCCAACGAAAATACAATCGCCGAAAGCAATCGCAAGGGCTTCGCCGTGGTCTCGAAGCCCACCCACAATAAAATCACCGCCTCTAATCCCCACGCGATTGTGATCCAGTTAGATTCGAGCTGTATGGGGATGGCCAGCGTGACGAACGTCAGGGCCGTCCCCAGGGTTACGAGCAGCATGCGCCGGTCCGAGGGACGGAGGGCCAGCTCGAGGCGGGCGAGCGCGGCGTAAACGATCGCCAGCGCCAGCGCCAGGACGGCCATCCAATCGTGGTAATCGCCGTTGAGCAAAGAATAACAGATGAAATAAAACACAAACGGATTCACCGCCAGGCGAACCCATTCTTCCCATCCGGCCGCATTCCGGCGCAGGTGTGGCGCCAGATCGGCCAGCACGAACAGCAGAAAAATGACGGCCTGAAACAATAGCGCAGCCAGCCGTTTCTCGGGATGATAATGTTCGGTATACCAGGCCCAGAACAGGCATTGCGTCCCCACGTAAGCGAGCGACCCGATCCAGCGCCAGCTTCGGGCGATCACCACGCCGAGCATTCCCATATCGAGAACTCCGATGTAAGTGAACAGAACCCGATACTGATCCCGCCCCGTGCTGAGCAACAAGGGCGACAAAAATCCGCCCACCAGCGCCATGACCGCGATCGATGGCGCATTGTACGCCAAGGCCAGCAGGTGCGCTTCGGCCACGATGATCGCCAGGAAGACGAAGGCGCTGCGTTGGTCGATCAGATGGTAATAGCCAAACGCGCCGTAAACGGAAAGATATAGGACGGTGATTCCCCCCGCGGTCAGAATCTGGGACAGATAACGCCACCCTTTTCGATAACGTTCATGCCCGGCCAAAACCAGAATGAATCCTGCCACCACTCCCAGGGTTACTCTCCCCAGTTCGCCGATCCAGCGGTTTTCAAAGGCATATTTCAGGAAGTAGACGGTTGCGCCGAGAATGAGAACGATAGCGATCCAGCCGATCCACTTTCGTCCAATGATCAGTTCCAGATGTTCGTCGGGCGTTGAGACGTCGGGTAGCGGGGGAGGGACGGGCTCGACCGTTGGCGCGGGATCGCCGGCGGCCGGCTGCACGATTGTAGCGGGAGTTTCAGCGGGCGTTTGTGCCGCTTCCGCGGGCGTCGCGGGCCGTTGCGTCAATCGCAGCAGCGCGGCTTCCACGCTGGTGAGCCGGCGATCCAGGGTCTGGATTTTGCCGGTGCGCACGAACGCTACGAGCAACAGGATCAGACAACCGGCTAGCGCCGCGGCCACGAAGAGCAGAAATGCTGTCGCGCCCATATTACTATTTCCGTCTTAAGAGCATCCGATTCGGATTTATCGTAACACCGGTTCATTTTTGGAGCGAGCCGTATACTGTTATTAGATGGCCTGACAGAAAAAGAATGTGCTTGTGCCCGGCGCGAAAGGGCGCGTCAAAGCTCGCCGTAAAGGAGCGATTCGGAAGAGCCTCCGAACTAGCAATCGCGCGAACGAGATACTACAACGATCCGCGCAGCGAGCAATCGATCAAGCTCGGATTGAGCTTTCGGACGGGATCAGAAAGCTTGAGACACTGATACAATTGCGTTCAACTCGAACCCAACGAGAGGCATCCCTTTCCCAACAAGTCACCTCAGCGACCGTTCGGGCACACGCCCTGAAAGCGTTTGGCGAGGTGGAGAGAGCCGAACATTGATTGCGCCGTCCCAATCAGCTTTTTCAAGGTCGCTCCCCGTTAGAGATGCTGGAGGTGGATCCTGCAGCCGTTGAGGCCGAGATTGTACGCATTGAGCACGGAGTCTACGTCTGACCGTATACCGCGTTCAATCCACCAGGTATCGCGGCGATCTATACATCCGGCAGTATTGCCCTGGGAGTCCTTGAAGTGCTCGTGCACCTAGACCGATCCGAGTTGCCATCGGCTTTGATGGACGCAAAGTCGGCCACTCGTTGAGTGCCGGCCTCGCAAACCAACACTCGATCGAGTATCGGTCGAAATTCTACCGGTCAACCGTACATCGTGTTTCTTCCGTGCTGATACCGCGAGAATCGAATTATGTGTTGCTTCCCGATGCTCCGGGATTTAGCGCTCGAGTCGAATGGATCGAGGCGCTCCGATTTGACGAGCGTCTCTTTACGCAGCTCAACTAGGACGATCTCATCTTTCTGGAGTGCGCCGAGGCGGCCGCCGCCGACTATCTCACCACCGGCAACCGGAAGCACGTCCCGGAAAAGTGGAAGACGACTAGAATCCTCAGCGTCCGCGAATTTTGGGAGACGATTGCAGACCTGCACATAGGCAATCCGATTTAGAACCGCACAGTACCCGCGTGCCAGCTCTCGGCTGCTATTCTGGACGCTTAATGACTATGCGTCTGCTTTTATCGACTGCGGCCGTCGCGCTCGCGCCTTCGCTTTTTTGCCAGGAGGCGCCGACGCTCACCGAACAATAC
>DATDHK010000430.1:0-3199 GCA_036521635.1 Bryobacteraceae bacterium
GAGCAGCTTGCGGCAAGCGTTCTTCGGCAGCTTTTCAGACGCCCACACAACCGATTCCCTGGACGGCTATTGGCGCGAAATGTCTTACGGACTGACCTCGGCCACCGGCCAGGTCTTTGGACCCTTCGCCCTGGGCCAGAATTACACTTGCGACCAAGCCGACCAAATCTCGGCCGCGGCCATTATGGCGGCGGATCCCACCGTGGACTTTACCCTGTTCACCCGGATCGCGCTCATGTTCCCGGTTACCAGTTGCGCCTCATACGGCGGCATGGATACCATCGGTTGCCGGACAGTGTCCTCGCCCACCAAAGGAAACCTTCAGGCATCGATAGGCTGGTTTCCCGAATCCCCCAATGCGCAGCCGAGCATTCCCCTCTACGCCCATGAACTGGGTCACGGACTAGGCCTTGGCCACTCGAGTTCCGACGACTACAATCACGTGCCCCTCGGTCCGGTTAACGACTCCGGCACAACGGTGGAGTACGGGGACCTGTTTTCAGTCATGGGATATCCGTACAACGGTTTTGGCGCCGCCGGCCAGTATACGGCGGAACACAAGAGTTTGATTCTCCACTGGCTGAACCCCGGCGAATATCAGGAAGTTCAGTCATCCGGAACATTCACGCTGGCCCCGTACGAATCCAGCGGACCGCGGGCCCTGCGCATTTTGCGCGACCCGGCAACCGGCGCCTGGCTATGGCTGGAATACCGCCAACCAATCGGCGATGTGGACAAGAATCTCCAAGCCATAACCGGCTCCGATGTGTTCGGTGGTGCGCTCATTCATTACGAAGACCCTTTGCTGGACAGCGGTCACAGCTACCTGCTGGATTTCAACCCGGTATCCGCTCCCAACGATTTTCGCGGCGCCGCATTGACTCCGGGGCAACTCTGGAGCGACCCCTACTCCTCGTTAAATCTTGGCGTCAGTAGCGCCACTTCCAGCAGTCTCTCCGTCACCGCCAATTACGTCGCGCCCTGTGCTTCGCTTCAGTTTTCCTCAACCGTTTTTGGCGCATCGGGAGGCGCCGGAACGGTTACGGTTACCGCCGGCGCCGGGTGTGCCTGGACGGCCTATGCGTCAAGTTGGATCACGCTCAATGGCCAGACGTCCGGCACGGGCAATGGAACTGTAAGTTTTTCGGTCACGGCCAACGGCGCCCCGCTACAGAGGAATGGCTCGATTGCGGTGGGAAGGCAGAGTACTGTTATCACCCAGACGGGAACGGGCGGGGTTACGGCCCTAAGTGTGGCGCCCAACAGCGGGTCCCGGACCTCCGGCCAGTTTACGTTTCGATTTAGCGATACCAAGGGGTTTAACGATATCTTTCAAGTGGACCTCTATTTCAGCCAGAACCAGACGGACTGCCGTATCTTTGTGTCCACCGCCGGGAACTACTTTGCGGTTGGAACCACGATTCTTTCGTCCACGCCGGGAGCCAGCGCGTCCGATGGGTTCTGCACCATTTACTCGACGGGAACTTCGATCGGTGGTTCGGGCAACCAACTTACCGTTACTCTTCAGATCGCCTTTTCTCCATCTTTTGCCGGCTGGCATCGGCTGTCGGCCTCCGCGGGTGGCGGTAATGGGGCTTTCACCACTGCGGTTTTAGGCACATTGGTGGTGCCTGCTCCGCTGCTCGGCATCGCAAAATCTCACGCCGGTAGTTTCACGCAAGGACAAACGAACGCAGCGTATACGGTCACGGTGTCGAACCAGGCCGGGGCGGCGTCGACCGGCGGGCTTGTGACCGTGACCGAGTCGGCGCCCTCCGGTCTAACGCCGGTGACGTTGGCGGGCGCCGGTTGGACCTGTGGCTTCACTTCGTGCACGCGTAGCGACGCGCTGGCCGGAGGCGCCAGCTATCCACCAATTACCGTGAACGTCAACGTGGCGTCGAACGCGAGTTCACCGCAAGTAAACCAGGTCAGCGTGTCGGGAGGTGGATCCGCGACCGCCAATGCTGCCGATTCCACCATTGTTATTTCGAATCAACCCAGCCTGTCCCTGAGCCGCAATACGCTTAATTTTGGCTTCAGCGGCTCCCTTGTAACGAGCACGCAAACGGTCGGAGTAACCATCGCCAAGGGACCCGGCGTGAACTGGAGCGCCGTTTCAAATCAGCCGAACATCACGGTCGCTTCCTCCTCTGGCGCGGGCAACGGAACGTTTCAAGTCAGCGCCGCCGCGGGCCCCAGCGGTATCGTTACGGTCACCGCTCCCGGCGCGCTCAACTCCCCGCAAACAATTCAGGTGAACGTTGCCAATGTGGCGCCCGCGTTACCGTTCGGTAGCTTCGACTCGCCGGTCAATAACACTACTGGCGTGGTCGGCGCGATCCCGGTCACTGGCTGGGCGCTGGACAAAATCGAAGTCACCCACGTGGACATCATGCGCGAACCGGTCACGGGCGAACCCGCGGGCAACCTGATCTTCATCGGCACGGCTGTCTTTTCCGCCGACGCACGGCCCGACGTGCAAACCATGTTCCCCACTTATCCGTATCAATACCGCGCCGGTTGGGGCTATCAGATGCTGACCAACTTCCTGCCGCAAGGCAACGGAACGTTTAAGCTCCACGCGGTGGCGTACAACAAGTCGGGCAGCCAGCAGGATCTTGGGACGAAGACCATCACCGTCGACAATGCACACGCCGCGAAGCCGTTCGGCACTATCGACACACCGGGACAGGGCGGCACAATCTCCGGCGCCGACTCGGTGAATTTCGGTTGGGCATTGACGCCGCAGACGGGCATGATACCGCTGGATGGGTCCACTATCACGGTAGTGATCGACGGCGTGCCTCTGGCGCATCCGGTGTACAATCAATTCCGCTCCGACATCGCAAACCTGTTCCCCGGCTATGCGAACAGCATGGGGGCAGTGGGCTTCTACCACATCAACACGACGACGCTGGCCAACGGAGTCCACACGATTTCCTGGAATGTGTTCGACAATCTGGGCCGCGGCGAAGGACTCGGCAGCCGGTACTTCAACGTGCAGAACACCGGCGGAGGTAGCGTGGCCGCTCCGGAAGACGCGATCCCCGGGACGGCTGTTCCCGAGCGCGGTCACTCGGTGACGATGGAAGAAGTAGGCCGCATCGAACTACCTCTAGGCGCGGTGACCGGCCACATGCTCGTTGACGGTGAAGCACACGCGTTGCCCACTGGCTCCACGCTGAAGGCCGGCATC
>DATDHK010000431.1:0-4440 GCA_036521635.1 Bryobacteraceae bacterium
ATATCGGCGCCACCCGCCAAAGTAGCCTGTGAAGCGTTACTCGTGACCGGAAAATCGCTGGAAAACGTCTGGCCGCCAACGTAGATGAATCCCTTGGCGTCGTGGCCGATGGCAAATACAATGTCTTGGCCACCGCCGGCTATGTAGGTCGACAACGTGAGCACGGGATCGATCACCAGTTCCCTGGCGTGGTCGTAAGGACCCAACGCAAATCCATACGTGCCATCCGCGTTCTGGCGGTATCGGCTCTCAACCGCGATCCTGGTTCCATTCGCATCGATCTGATATGCCACGGGCCGCTTCTGAATCAGTTCCGCGACAAGATTTCCGTCGCGATCCACGCGGGCACGGTCGCCCTTCAAGCGCAGCCGGATGAGATTTGGATTCGTCCCCGGCTTCACGTTCAGATCGTATTCGAGCTCGCCCGCGCTGCCGTAGTAAACCAGATCGACTCCCGGATACAGATCGCGTACCTGTAGCCGCGCATAGTTGGGAATCGCGCGCCGCCATTTTGCGGCGTCATTGCCGGTATACACGGCGGTTTTCGAGCGAACGATATCGATGCCCTCGACGTGCGCACTTCGCGCAGCCCCTTCAAATCGCAGGCGGATATCTCGATCGCTCGTTTGGAACAAGGCTTCCTTGCCGGTGAACGAAAAGCGAAAGCGCGCGCCCCGGGCTACGAATCGATTCGAGCTTCCAGTGGCAGCGGGTTCAAAGCGAAGTGGCGCCGTGGCGAGCACTCGGGCGGCATCCGGTGTGTTTGCCGCCGTCAGCGCGCCGCACAGGCAGCACATTAGAGAAGTACAAAGACTTATTTTCATGACGAGACAATTAAGGTAACGACGCAGCCGGCGAACACCCGGTTAACGGAAAAATGCACGCAGGGTTCGGCCAAGCTGGTCCGAAGCTTACAAATCCTCACAAAGTTCGACGGTACCATAGACGAGTTTAGCGTAACGCGCGCTCGACGAGGGGCGTCTGCCGAAAGTAAGATGCAACGAAAAACGCTTATCTCTGTCTTAGGCTCCGTGTGCGCAGTGGCGCTCTTTGCCTCCGACGTTTGGAAGACCAAGGACTACACACAGTGGAGCAGCGAAGAAGTTTACAAGGTGCTCAACGACTCGCCGTGGGCGAAGCAGAAGAACGTTGCCGGCGGAGAGAGTGGGCCGGGCCAGCGGCGCAGTTCCAGCGGACAGGGACGCGGTGGCGGAGGCAACCGCGGCGGCATCGGTTTCCCCGGTGGCGGAGGCGGGCTGGGATATCCAGGCAGTGGCGGCGGCTATCCTGGTGGTGGACGCGGCGGCAACGGCGGCGGCTATCCCGATGACAGTTCTCGGGGAGGCGGCATGCGATCGACGATGAACGTGGTGGTGCGCTGGGAAAGCGCGTTGCCCATTCAGCATGCCTTGCTCCGTCAGAACGGACGCGAGCCCGAAGAATCCAAAGCGGCCGGGACAAATGAAAAGTACTACGTCGTCGCTGTGCTCGGGTTCCGCGCGCCATCGCAACGCGAAGGTGAAGATCCCGATGCGCTGGATCACGATCGCGACAGTGCGAGCAAAGAGAATGACCGTTTGCGTTCCCGTTTTCTGGACGCGGCCCAGTTGGTCTTTAAAGGCCGGCCGTCTATGGCCGCGGAGGATGTCCAGTTTGAGGGACGCAACGGCTCAACCGCGATTCGATTTCTCTTCCCGAGATCGAACGGGATTTCAGCCGGCGATAAGGAAGTGACCTTCGAGCTGCAATCGCGCGGCGTGAAGCTGGAACATAAGTTTCACTTGAGCGACATGACGTATCAAGGCAAGCTCGCGCTGTAATCATTTCCCTGGCCTCAATTTGCCGGATTTCGCGCTTATACTAGTAACCGCATCATGCCGATCACTCAATTGCAAATAACCGCGATTAATACCGCCACTTTCACCTCCGCCGAGGACATCGACGATTGGAGCCAGAGCACTCTCGGCGATCATTTCCTGTCTTGGTTTAATACGAACTTCGCCGATAAAGGTCCCTGGAAAGGCGTGACCGTGGTGGATACTCCCCAGAACCGGTTGGGGTTCCACGCCTTCTGGAACAACATCGACGACGTGACCGGCGGGACAGCGACACCTTTTCAGTTTCTTTGTCTGATGAGCATTTTCGCCAACGAGTGCCGTGCCGACTTCGCTCCAAAGGCCGAGCGAATGGGCCGGACGGGGTTCCCGGGACTGAGTTATTTGTTTGACGCCATTCCGGGTCTGAAACGTTCCTACAACACTCTTAGCGGCAACAAGCGTGCGTTCGATTGCTTCAATAGCGCGGCTTACAACACGGCGCACGGCGCCAAGCCACTGGCCGGACGGGCCATGAATACGACCGATGCGAGATGGCGCGGCGAGATCTATCCGCGTCCGGCCTTTTCAACCGACGCTACCCCGAGCGTCACCGGCTATATACTTGAGGCCGACTTTATGAAGTTTCGGGGCCGTGGCTATATTCAAACTACCGGGCGCGCCAATTATGCCCGGCTGATTGATTTTGTGAAGAGCTATTCGGGCGAAAACAACACGCTTGATTTCTTTGCACTCCAATGGCGGGACCTATCGAAAGATGTTGCCGCCGACACCAGCTCTAACGACGACTGGGACCGGCTCTTCACGCAATCCGACCTGATTATTCCAGCGAAGGCGATTGGTCTTCACAACCAAACCAGCGGCAACTATCTGGCCCTCTCCGGCGATCCGGATAAGGCTGTGTTTAACATGGGCAAACGGATCAGCGGCGGTGATGCTTACGCCAACAAGTTCCGCGATCGTGTGACACAGATAATCAATTTGCTGGCAAAGTAGGCGCTGATGATGCCGCCGCGAAATGGGTAAAATGGCGGCATCGCATGATAATCGTCCGTGGTTCAAGCGCCAGCTTGCGCCTCTTCAACGCTATGCAAGTGACCAAGCCATCGGATCGAACCATCGTTCTCACACGGTCCTTCTCCGCGGGCCGCGAGAAGGTCTTCCACGCCTTGACTAAGCAGGATTAGGTCCCTCGCTGGTTTCAGCCGGCGCAGATGTCGCTGGTGACGTACGAGGCCGACGTCAGAGTTGGCGGAACATTTCGTTACGTCTTCCGGAGACCTAGAGGCGCCAACATGGAGATGCGTGGTGTCTATAAGGAAGTTGATCCGCCGCATCGGTGGGTCCACACCGAGACATATGATTTTTCACCTATCAAGTTATTAGTGACGATGGTCCTGGACGAGGCGCGCGGGAAAACGGTCCTGACTCAAACGATATTGTATTCGTCGAAAGAGGAGAGAGACGGTGATTTTGACGCTGTCGCCAGTAGTGCTGCCGATATCTACGCCAAACTGGAGCACTATTTGGAATCGTCCAAAGGAACACCTTCTCATGGGCAGATCGGATGTGGCAAGGCCTTCAGGCGCCTTCAGGCTGCACACAGAGTGTCCGCGCCACGTTACCTTTGACGATCTTTGCGCCAAGCGAACAACGTCCAGAGAAAACTGCCGAAATCCTGAATGGAGAACGCCAGCGCGAGCTGCCAGGGGATTAGCTTCAGATACCACAGCGTGGCCATCACCAACGGGACCAGCGGGCGATCCAGCATCGATGCAAAAACAAAGCCATCCGCATTCATCCGGCCGCTGACGACATAAATCATGCCGAGTCCACCCACCAGCAATCCAATCAGACGGAAGTAGTTTTCCGCTTGTTCCACTAACGTTGGAAGATGCAGGATCGACGCCGCGCCGGCGGGCGACAGCAGCATCAACGTGCCCTCCAGCATGATCAGCCAACCGAATACTTCCACAGTTATGGACGCGCGGCTGCGCTCGCCGGGCTTGAGGAGGCGGGCAAACATCGCGGCGAAGCCCATAGATTTTCCGCGCTACTTGAATTCGGGACTACTAACGTTGGAGGGTTCCGACGACCAGTTCTGGCGAATGGTCATGCTCTGGTCGGAGTAGAAAGTGCGGCGGCCCGTGCTGTTGTAGACCTTGGGATTCACATTTAGCGTGTAGCCCGCGGGAGTGCCGGCCAAGGTGAATAGATAGCCGTCCTTGTCGCCGTTTGACAGGCTGCCCGGAATGAGGTCGGCCGCCTGCGGACCGGGTCCGCCGCTGGTGGGAGGGCCGAGCTCAGCCAGCGTGGTTGCGTACCGGCCGAACTGCGAATTGTATTGCGTCTCCATGGTGTTGATGGTTTGGATCTCGCGGATGACCGCCATTTCGTTGGCGTTCATCTTGGCGCTGCCTAGTTTGGGGACGGCGATGGCGAGAATGATCAGGATGATCGCAATAACGATCAGGAGCTCGATTAGCGAAAAGCCGCGGCTGGTGCGGCCGCGCCGGAAACAAGGCTGCTGCATGACATTAATTATGACGCGAAATGTTGGCGGCGCGTGCAAGGGCTCATGAGGAGCAGATTGTTAATCTGCCCC
>DATDHK010000432.1:0-18407 GCA_036521635.1 Bryobacteraceae bacterium
GCGACAACGTCGCGCGCTACAAGGTTGGCCCGATGTTCAATCCGCCGGTGATTGGCGATCCTAAGGGCTTTCTGGGCGGCATCAACCTCGGCAACGCCAGCGGCGGCACCAACTGGCCGGGCGCTGGATACGATCCGGAGACGCACATTGTATACGCACAGGCGAACCAATCCGCGGTAACTCCCATTTCGCTTCGCACGCCGCCGGATGGTTTCACCGACATTCGATACGTCTCGGGAAGAAACGATTTGCCATTCCGGGTGGCCGAGGGTCCGGGATTCGGCAGCGCCGCCGATGCAGTTCAGCCGCAACGCAGGCGCGCTGCTCAAGCTCCTGTTACGCCGCCCACGCCGGGCGCTCCCGCTGCACCTCCAGCCGGTGCATTCGGTCTGAACGTGCAAGGTCTCTCGATTATCAAACCACCCTACGGCGTGATCTCCGGCATCAATCTCGACAAGGGCGAGCTCCAGTGGCAGGTCCCTTATGGCGAGACTCCCGATGTCGTGCGCAATCACGCATTGCTCAAGGGTCTGAACATTCCGAATACCGGACAGGGCGGCAGCGTGGGATTGGTAGTTACGAAGACGCTGGTGATCCTGGGCGACAGCCAGCTTACCACCACGCCTCAGCATCCGCGCGGCGCCATGCTGCGTGCTTACGACAAAGCGACCGGGAAAGAAGTCGGCGCTGTGTTGATGCCGGCTCCGCAGAGCGGATCGCCGATGACCTACATGTTGGGCGGCAAGCAATACCTCGTGGTGGCCGTCAGCGGTGGCGCATATTCAGGCGAGTATATCGCCTACAGCCTCCCGTCAACCGAATAACCATTTTTGCTTTGTGGGGCAGGTTGGCAACCTGCCGGCCGATTGAAAATCGGCCTGTCTCGAAATATTATCTGAGGCTTCAACAGGCCGATTTACAATCTGCGGCAGGTTACCAACCTGCCCCACAAAACCGCTTGATAAGATAAATTTGTGAATTGCTCACGAAAAGTTTCTACCGCAATTGCGGCGATCATCTGTGCGTTGATAGCGACCGGCGTCCACGCCCAAGCCCCGAGCCGATCCGTGTGGGAGGGCGTCTATACAACCGACCAAGCCAAGCGCGGCCAACAGCTCTACAGCCAATACTGCGGGTCCTGCCATGGCGACACGCTGGGCGGCGGCGAGTCCGCGCCCGCTCTGGCCGGCGCCGAGTTCATGTCTAATTGGAACGGCCTCACCCTCGGCGACCTGTTCGAAAGAATGCGCACCTCCATGCCGCAAGACAAGCCTGGAAAGTTGAGCCGCGAACAGAATGCCGACATTCTCGCTCATATGCTGCGCGCCAACGAATTTCCCGCAGGCAGTGTGGAGCTCAATCGCAATGCTGAGCTGTTGAAGCAAATTCGGATTGACGCCACGAAACCGGAGGGTAAAAGCAAATGAGCCTGCGAATGTTTTGCGTTCTGGCGTGTTGCTTCACCGGGTTGTTATCTGCCCAGGAGCCCACGGCGCCGGCGGACGTTAAGCCGGGCAGCATAACCTACGAGGAAATCGAATATCCGTATCCGGTGTCGTACCTGCCGCTGACGCTTTACGGACAGGACGTCCGCATGGCGTACATGGACGTCCCCGCCGCAGGCCAGCCGAATGGCCGGACCGTAGTCCTGCTCCACGGAATGAATTTCGGCGGTTTTTATTTCAGCGGCCCGATCGAAGTTCTTCGCAAGGCGGGCTTCCGCGTCGTGGTGCCGGACCAGATCGGATTCGGCCGTTCCTCCAAGCCGATCATCCCGTACAATTTTCACGACATGGCGTTGAACACGCGCAAACTTCTGCAGTCGCTCGGCGTCGCCAAGGCCGCGGTCGTGGGCCATTCCATGGGTGGAATGTTGACCGCGCGATTCGCCGCATCTTATCCGGACATGACCGAACGCGCCGTGATCTACAACCCGATCGGGCTGACGGACGTGCGTTACGGGCAGCCCTGGCGCTCAGCCGACGACGCGTACAAACGCACCATGGCCCAGACGCACGACCAGATGTATCAGGCTTTCTACGCCAACATCCGCCGCTATTTTCCGTCGCCCGGCGCATGGAAACCCGAGTACGAAAAGTACGTGCGCATCTTGTACGCGCCCACGCTCAGTGGCGATTGGCCGCGGCTCGCGATGGTTCGTTCCATCTATCAACAGATCACTTATCTCGACCCGGTAGTCTACGATTGGCCGAAAATCAAAGTGAAGACGCTGGTGCTGGGCGGCGACAAGGATACTCCGAATTTTCCAGAGCGGGCCAAATACATCGCCGATACGATTCCGCACGGTGAACTGGTGCTGCTTCCGAACTTGGGGCACGTCCCACATTTAGAAGCGCCGGAAGTCTTCTACGCAGCGCTTCTAAAGTTTCTAAACGCCGAATAGCCTCACATGCGATTTCGGGTTGCCACGCTCTTTGTCATCGCTCTCCAAGCTCAGCAACGTGGGCCGTTCACCGCCCAGCAAGCGACCGCCGGCCGCGCGGCGTATCAAGCCCACTGCGCAATCTGCCATCTCGCCGACCTCGCCGGCCGCAACGAAGCGTCACCATTGGCCGGCTCCAATTTCATCAACACGTGGCGCACCCGCACCCCCCGCGAGCTGTTTACCTACATTCAAACCACCATGCCGCCCGGCAGCGCAGGCAAAATCGATCAGCAGACTTGTCTCGAAATCACCGCATTCGTTCTTCAGTCAAACGGCGCAGTCGCGGGTAACCAGCCCCTCACATCCACGGCCGGCATTACGATCGGTTCTGTCGCCACGGGCCAAGCCGCCGTTTCGTCGGGCGACTTCATCAACACCCGGCCCCGTACCGGCTTGCGCGGGCTAACCATAACCGGAGAAGTGAAGAACTACGTGCCGGTAACCGACGAGATGCTGCTCCGTCCCGATCCAGGCGACTGGCTGATGATCCGCCGCAACTACCAGGCGTGGAGTTACAGTCCGCTATCGCAAATCACAAACAAAAATGTGCCGGACCTGCAACTCGCGTGGGTGTGGGCGATGAACGATGGCGGCGCGAATCAGCCCACGCCTATCGTTCACAACGGCATTATCTATCTTGCGAACACCAGCAACACAGTGCAGGCGCTCGACGGCCGCACCGGCGAATTGATTTGGGAAAACCATATTGGCCCCGATGCCACCATCGCATACGGTGCCACGCGAAGCTTGGCAATTTATCAGGACAAGGTTTTCCTCGCCACCACCGACGCGAAAATGATTGCGCTGGACGCCCGCACCGGCAAGATTGTGTGGGAAACCGCGATCGCCGACAAATCGAAAGGCTACGGCAATACCAGCGGCCCGATTGTCATTCGAGGCAAGGTGCTGCAAGGTCTCATGGGCTGCGACAAATATAAAGAAGGCGGCTGCTTCATCAGCGCCTACGATGCGGCCAACGGCAAACAGCTTTGGAAATTCGAAACCGTGGCGCGCGAGGGGCAGCCAGGCGGCGACAGTTGGGGACAGCTTCCGAATCTTCTGCGCGCGGGCGGCGACACCTGGATCACCGGCAGCTACGATCCCGAACTCAACCTGACGTATTGGGGAGTGGCTCAGGCCAAGCCCTGGATGCGCGCCAGCCGCGGCTCAAAAGTTTCGGACCGTGCGCTGTACACCAGCTCCACGTTGGCGCTGAATCCCGACGATGGAAAACTGGCGTGGTATTTCCAACACGTTCCGGGCGAGACTCTGGATCTCGACGAAGTGTTCGAGCGTGTGCTGGTGGATTCCGGCGCGCAGAAGCTCGTTTTCACAATCGGAAAGCCGGGGATTTTATGGAAGCTGGATCGCAAGACCGGCAAGTTCCTCGACTACAAGCAGACGGTTTTTCAAAATGTCTTCGATCGCATCGATCCGAAAACGGGCGCGCCCACATACCGCAGCGATATCCTCGAACAAGAAACCGGCAAGTGGGTGCAAGCGTGTCCCAGCACCGAAGGCGGACACAATTGGCAGGCCATGAGCTATCATCCCGGAACGGGCCAGCTTATCATTCCGCTCAGCCAGAGCTGCATGGAAATGTCCGGCCGCAAGATCGACTTCAAGGATGGCTCGGGCGGCACCGGCGCGGTGCGGCGCTTTTTTGAGATGCCCGGAACCAAAGGCAATATCGGTAAGCTTGCGGCATTCGATCTCAAGACGATGAAGGAGACGTGGTCGATGGAGCAGCGCGCTCCTTTCCTGACGGCGGTGCTGTCAACGGCGGGCGGAATCGCATTTGTGGGCGACCTGGATCGCCATTTCCGCGCGGTCGACGTGAAGACCGGCGCGAAACTTTGGGAAACGCGGCTGGGAACTTCGGTGCAAGGTTTCCCGGTCTCATTCAGCATCGGCGGTAAACAATACATCGCGGTGACGACGGGACTCGGCGGGGGCAGCCCGCGCTTGGTCCCGCAAGCAATCGCCCCGGAGATTCATCATCCCGGAAACGGCAATGCGCTATACGTTTTCGCGTTACGCTAACGCCCGGCCCAGCGTTTCCAGATCCTGCTCGTTGTTATAGAAGTGCGGCGACACTCTTAAATGGCCGTGGCGCGCCGCCACCAGCACACGCATCTCTTTCAACTCGCGCGCCATCGCGGACACATCCCGGTCTTCGAATCGAGCCGACACGATCGGTGACCGCCACTCCTCCACGCACGCGTCCTTTTCGCGCAACATCTCGCGAGCTTTCGCGGCCAGCCCCAGTACGCGCTGCTCGATCGCCTCCGGGCCGATCTCCAAAATCATATCGACGGCCGCCTCCAACGCGCAAAGCAGCGCGAACGACACCCAGCCGCCCTCGTATTTCTCGGCGCTGGACGCCAATTCCGGAACACCCTGGTGCAGATTGTCGACGTTGCGCCAGTCGCGATGGCTCCGCCAACCCAGCACGTTCGGCCGCAGCCGTTCCCGAAGACTCGGATGCACGTACATGAAACCCGCGCCGTTCGGTGAAATCATCCATTTGTAGGCATGCACCGCGAGCATGTCTGGTTGCACAAGGCTGGCGTCGAACGTCAAAGCGCCGACGCTCTGCGTGCCATCAACGTACAGCAGAACTTCGCGCTCACGCAAAAACGCGGCCACCTCCGCCAGCGGCGGCGCAAAGCCGGTATTGTAATTCGCCGAACTGATGGCCACCAGCCGCGTTCGCGAATCCACCGAGTCGTAAAATCGCTCCCAGGTACACTCCACCGGTTCCACAGCTTGACGATCCAGCAAACCGGATGCGTACAGATTGTTCGGGAATTCGTGATCGAGCGTAAGAATGCGATCGCCCGGCCGCCAATCCAGGCCACTCAACAGAATGCCGAGCGCCGTGGAAGTATTCGGAATAAATGCGATGTCGTCCGCCGTGCAGTGGATCAACCGGCCGACCTTCCCGCGCAAGCGCTCCAGATCGTCGAACCAACTCAGAAAATCCCAACAGGCCAGCTCGTCGCGATGCTCGAAGTGTTTCGCGACGGCTTCGGTTACCCGCCTCGGTAACTGGCCAAAGGTCGCGGTGTTCAAGTACGTCCAGTTCGCGAGCGCCGGGAATTCCCGCCGCACCGCCTCCCAATCCATGCTCATCGCTCTTCAATTTTGGAGGCAACGAACGCGGCGGCGTACTCCTTGTCGACATCTTCCGAAGCCTTGGTCCGCCGGTCCACCACTTCCACCATTCCTTGCACGAGCTTCTTGCCGAGCGTGATGCGGTAAGGAATCCCCACCAGGTCGGCATCTTTGAACTTCACGCCGGGCCGCTCATCGCGATCGTCAAGAATCGCATCCAGGCCGAGCTTGCGGCAGCTTTGGTAAACCTCTTCAGCCGCTGCGCGCTGGCCGGCATCCGAATAATTCACCGGCGTCACCACCACGTCGAATGGGGCCACCGCCGCCGGCAGCGCCATGCCGTCCTTGTCGTGATACAGCTCGATGGCGGCGCTCAAGATGCGTTCGATGCCGATACCGTACGAACCCATGATCACTTTGATCTCTTCGCCCGCCTCGTTCAATACACGCAAGCCCATCGATTCCGAATAGCGATAACCCAGTTTGAAAATGTGGCCGATTTCCACGCTCTTAATAAGTTCGATAGCGCCTCCGCATTTCAGGCAAGCGTCGCCGGCCGCAACCTGGCGAAGATCGAAATACTCCGGCGTGAAGTCCTCATCCGGGGTCACGTGCCGCAGATGGTAGTCGTCTTTATTCGCTCCGGCGATCATGTTACGCCGGTCGCGCAGCGCCTCATCCGCGATAACGCGCATGTTTTTGACGCCCACCGGGCCGAGCGACCCGGCTTCCGCGCCGAACAGTTCCACTATCTCCGCCGGATGCGCGGGCCGAAATTCAATAGCTTTTACAGCCGACGAGAATTTAGTCTCGCTGAGCGAATGATCGCCCCGCACCAGCGCCAGCACCGGCTTTCCATCCGCCATCAAAACCAGGCTCTTGATTTGCGACGTCGCAGGCAACGTTGTGAATTTCGAGAGATCCTCGATCGTCTTTTGGCCGGGCGTGTGGAAGGGTTCCGGCGAAGAGTCACCTTCAGGATCAGCGGCCAAGGGAGCAGAGGGCCGCGATGCAGCCTTCTCAAGATTCGCCGCATAGTCGCATCCCGAGCACCGCACCACGTAATCTTCGCCTGCGTCCGAAGCCACCATGAACTCGTGCGATTGCGATCCACCCATCGCGCCGGAGTGCGCCTCCACCACTATGTACTTCAATCCGCAACGGTCGAAAATCTTGCAATACGCTTCGTAGTGTTTTTGATAGGAAACATCCAGACCAGCCGCATCGATGTCGAAGGAGTACGCGTCCTTCATAATGAATTGCCGGACGCGCAAAAGTCCCGATTTCGGCCGCTGCTCATCGCGAAATTTCGATTGGATCTGATACCAGATCTGCGGAAGCTGCTTGTAGCTGCGCATCTCTCCGCGCGCGATGGAAGTCATGACTTCTTCCTCGGTCATCCCCAGGCACAGCTCGCGCCCAAATCGATCCTTCAGGCGAAACAGATTGTCGCCCATGATTTCATAGCGTCCGGATTCCCGCCAAAGTTCGGCCGGATGCAGCGCCGGCAGCAGCATTTCCTGAGCGCCGATCGCGTCCATTTCCTCGCGCACGATCTTCGTTATCTTGAGCAGCGAGCGTTGCGCGAGAAACAAATAGCTATAGATGCCCGCGGCCAATTGCCGGATGTAGCCCGCGCGCAACAGCAGTTGATGGCTCACCACCTCGGCCTCGGCGGGATTCTCGCGCAAGGTGGGAATAAAGAGTTTGCTCCAGAACATGGAATTTTCAGTGTAGCGCAGGGTCCTGTGCCGGCTTTCAAAAACAGTCAGAATAAAAGTTGGATCCCGCGATCGATCTTCACGAACCGCTGCGCCGCTACTGGGGCTACGACGAATTTCGCCCGCTGCAAGAACGAGTAATCCAAAGTATTCTCGCAGGCTTCGACACGGCCGTTGTGATGCCCACCGGCGGCGGAAAATCGCTGTGCTACCAGCTACCGGCCCTCATCTCAAATCGCACCGCCATCGTCATCTCACCGCTGATCGCTCTTATGCAGGACCAGGCCGCGCAGCTCAAAGAAATGGGAATCGCCGCCGCGGTATTGAACAGTTCCGTCGCCTGGCAAGAGCAATCCAACGTCATGTCAAAAGCCGCGCATGGCGCATATCGCTTGCTCTATCTTTCGCCCGAGCGCTTAGCAAAGCCCGAAACCATCGCCTGGTTGCAGCGAGTCCCCATCGGGTTTTTCGCCATCGACGAGGCGCATTGCATCTCCGAGTGGGGTCACGAATTTCGTCCGGAATACCGCCAACTGAGCAACCTACGCGCCAGCTTTCCAGATAAGCCGATCGCCGCATTCACCGCCAGCGCCACACGCCGCGTTCGCCAGGATATTCTGACGCAGCTCCAATTACGCGATCCCCACAAATACATCCAGAGTTTCCACCGCTCCAATCTTCGCTATCTCGTAAAGCAATGCGAGAATGGCCGCGAGCAATCGCGCCTGCTGGTCACCGCGCTGCGCGCTCACGCGGGCGACAACGTCATCGTCTACGCGCCCACCATCGCACGTGTCGAAGAAACCGTCGACTATCTCGCGGAGAAGGGAATCGCGGCGATTCCCTATCACGCCAAGATGGACGGACGCGCCCGCCAGCGCAATCAGGAGCGCTGGATGTCGGACGAAGTGCGCGTGCTTGTCGGAACCATCGCCTTTGGTCTCGGCATCAACAAGGCCGCCGTGCGCTCGGTGATTCATCTATCGCTGCCAAAATCTCTCGAACAGTATTATCAGGAAGCGGGCCGCGCCGGCCGCGACGGCTTGCCGTCGGACTGTGCACTGCTCTGGCAGAAGAAAGACGCCGGCTTGCTCGCGCATTTCATCGACGCAATTGTAGATCGGCAGGAGCAGCAGCGCGCCTGGGACCGTTATCGCGTGATCCGCCGCTTCGCGGAATCCGACGCTTGTCGCCATCGGCAGATCTGTCTGCACTTCGGCGAAACGCCCAAATGGGAGCGCTGCGATATGTGCGACATTTGCGACGCCTCGCCAGAATGGCTGACAGATAAAGTGGATGCCACGCTCGCTGTCGAGCGTCCGGCGCGAGTCCGGAAGCCGGCAGCCGCTGGCAGGCGGCAGACAGCGGAAACCAGCGCAACCGCCGTGGATCGGGAACTGCTCGAATACCTGCGCGAATGGCGTCGCGGCGTGGCGTTAAGAGACAACCTCCCCGCGTTTATGGTGATGCACGACGCCACGCTCGAAGACCTCTGCCGCAAGCAGCCGCGCACGCAATCCGACTTGCTGCGCGTCTCAGGAATCGGCGAACGCAAAGCCGCTTCCCACGGCGCATCGATCCTCATCGCGCTCGAATCCTACCGAAGTGGTGCGCGAGCGACACAGCGCGAGGAATCGAAAGTGTCGCCCGCCGAGGAAACCATTCGTCTACTTTCCGAGGGCCGCACCTTCGAAGAAATCGCTCAGATCCGCGAGCGCCGCCTCAACGTCGTAATCGACCTGGTAGCCGAACTAGTCGAGCGCGGACGCCTGGCATTCAACGACAAATGGATTCCCGCCGACCGCCGCCGGCAAATCGAGGAAGCCATCAAAAGCGTCGGCTCGCAGCGAATGAAGACCATCAAGGACGCACTGCCGCCCGAGATCACCTACGGCGAAATTCGCCTGGTGGTTGCGGAGGCGCGCACGTCGCCGGAATGAAAACCTTATTCATACTGTTCGCGATGTCGCTCGCCGCCAAAGCTCAAACTCAAGCCTGGAATGTCATTGAGCGAGCCCGAGCGCAATATCGGGCGTCTCAACATTGCGACGACCTCGGCCAACGGACTGCCGTTCTAGCTCTAGCCCGCGCCAACAAACTGACCCGCGCAAATCTATCGAATCTCTGTCTAACCCAAATCGACCTGCGGGATTCCAATCTCTCGTACGCCAACTTTTCCCAAAGCAATTTGGAAGGAGCGATTCTGGACAAGGCTCACCTTGGCTTCGTTCAATTTCGGGCCGCGCAATTGACCGGCGCGTCGTTCAAAGGCGCCCTGATCGTCCAGACTTCGTTTGCGAATGCCAATCTTGAGAACGCCGGCTTCGAAGGCGCGCGCATCGTCTCAGCGGACCTGGGTGGCGTCAAGCAATACAAACTCTCCACCGCCCAATCCAAACAAACGTGCTTCACCGCCAGCAAAGGAGGCGATGCATGCTTCTTTTTCGACAAGCCAATCAGTGCCGGCGAGATAGCGGAAATGAATCAAACCTGGATGGGCAAAAACTGGCGCAGATGGCGCGACGGCAAGTGCACTCTGGCAGGCAGCCCAAACGACAAGACGTGTTTCGACGCCCCAATCCACTAATTTCTTGCTACGGAACAAGCGTAATATTCAACAACAAATCATTCACCACTTTGTCGAACGGTGGTGTATTCGCCAGGTTGTAAAGCTTGCCGCCTTCTTCAATATCCCGCGCGATCCGATCGTCGAGAGCCTTCGATGGCCGCTGGAATGCCAACGTAAGTTCGGAGGTCGAATGCGCGAAATCGTTGTTGGCGGCATACCAGCAAGCCAGATCATAGCGAATCTCGGAGGTTAATTCCGAGCCGGACGGCGAAAGCAACGCCGCCCGATTCAAATAGAAACGAGCCTTGTCGCGACTATCGTAGAAACTGGCAAGTATGCGGTAAAGCCGTGAGATCGAAGCTCCGATCTCAGCCCCGCCGGTCAGCTCCAGATACGCCACAGCGCTTTCGTAGTGCAAGAGCTCGAGCCTGGCCTGTTCGTCCAATCGATCCGGCTGAAGACTCGCAATGCGCGCGCCGATCGCGGCCACATGATCCTCCAAGTCACCGCCCGCCCCGCGCTTAGGTTCGTCGCTCAGCCTTCGCTCGGTATCTTCCTTCAGCTCGCGCAACTCGCCCATCGCAACCCCAAGCTGGTCCCTGAAATTCGCGATCGTGCGATCGGCCTGGCGGCCAAAACTAACCGCGCCGAGATATGAGGAGGCCACGAAAACGATGGAGTAGAGTCCGGAGGCGCCCAGAAGCAGCAGCACCAGCAGCTCCATATCTCCCACGCGTTTGGTGAGAATTTCGACGCGATCCTGAAGAATGCGCGATCGCTCGTCAAGATCCGAAGTGTACGGACCATGCGACGGAAGATATTCCCATTGCCGGTAATTCCACGCCAGCACAACCGCGATCAGCAGCACCGCCAGCGATACGGTGAGCAGAAGCACAAGCGTAACTCTGCGAATCGTGATCATCCGCCAGTTACATTGTATAGCCGCTTAGGATGCTGTCAGGCAGGACTAAAGTTCAACGGACTACCAGTACCCGTCACAGATCGCCAATCACCGTTCACCGGTAACGTTACTTTCGCGCGCCCGCTTGCGGCTTCTTCAATCGCGACTGCCGGAGCTTGCCGGACTTGCGCTTGGGCTTGCTGATCACAAAAGTGCCACTACCGTGGTACTCGGCTGAATATGTTTTTTCGTCTACCATGGAATTTCCATTGTCGCATGAAACAATCAGCCGTTCTCAGATCGATCCTGGCCTGCTTCTTGATCGCCGCGTTCCTGCACGCCGCCGATCAAACGCAATTCACGGAAATCGCCGCGATCGAGGACGGCCTCTCAGCCATCACCGGCTTGCGGTTCACGCGCAAAGTTCCCTACGCCGTAATCAACAAGGAGCAACTCCGGCGCTATCTCGAGCAACGGATCAAGGATGCTATCAAGCCCGCCGAGTTGCGCGCCGAAGAGCTGACGCTAAAAATGCTGGGCCTGGTCCCTTCGGATTTCGATCTCCGCCAAAACACAGTCGACCTGATGACCGAACAGGCCGCGGCTTTCTACGATTACAACAAGAAGAAGCTGTTCATACTGGAGGGGACCGCGAACGGCGCCGAGGAGCGCGTGGCGTTGGTGCACGAGTTGGCGCACGCACTCGCGGATCAGCACTTTCGACTGGGCAAGTATATTCACGAAGGCTCGCGCAGCGACGACGGGTCCACCGCGCGCCTGGCGGTGATGGAGGGCCAGGCATCCTGGCTGATGACCGCGTACATGTCTAAGGAGGCGGGCGGCGAGGCCGAGGTCCCCGCGCAAATGCTGGACATGATGTCTCGCGGAATCGCCGCATCGGCCGCGCAATACCCGGTGTTTTCCAAAGCGCCGGCCTACATTCGCGAGTCGCTGGTCTTTCCGTACTCGAGCGGCATGCTCTTTCAAGACGCGGTTTATCGCAAGCTGGGAAAGGATTCGTTTTCCGAAGTCTTCCGCAATCCGCCGGCCGGCACACAGCAGATCTTGCATCCGGAGCGATATCTCGCGCACACAGTGTCGAAAAATCCTTCGCCGCCGGCGGTCCCGCAATCGCGCGCGCTGCGAATACTCGCCGAAGGCAATCTGGGGGAATTCGATTATCGGGTATTGCTGACCCAACACGCGGGAAAGGAAGAAGGCGCGGCCGCCGCGGCGCATCTGGCCGGCAGTGCTTACGAGTTGCTGGAGTACAAACGCGGCAAATCGCCAGTGCTTGCGTTTGCGTCAACCTGGGATTCCGAGGAATCCGCTCGGAAGTTCTTCGACCTTTATCGCGGCGTAATGAAAGCAAAGTGGAAGAAGCTCGAGATTACATCCGACGCGCCGTCCAGCGTCGAAGGACGCGGCGACAGCGGCTATTTCCGGGTATGGCTGGCGGGGGCCACGGTCAACCACATCGAAGGCGCGGAATCTCGGCTACACTGAAAAGAGAAGGAGATTGTTGGATGCGTTTTATGCGGACGGCGGCATTATTCATGAGCGCGGTTTTCTTGCAAGCGGCGGTTCCTCCCGTGCCGCGCCACAGTCCGGAGTTCGTCATCCACTTTCCCGACGGAAGCCAGTCGTTGCTCAGCGGCTATCGCGGAAAAGTGGTGGCGCTGCTGTTCGTTTACACCACCTGCATGCATTGCCAGCACACTTCCCAGCTTTTCTCGAAGCTGAACACCGAATACGGCGCACGCGGATTTCAGGTCGTCGACGTGGCCTTCAACGAGATGGCTAACCTGTTTGTGAAGGACTTCGTGAAGGAGTTCGGCATTAACTACCCGGTGGGTTTCAGCCCGCGGGACCCCGTCTTGGATTATCTGGGAATTCCGGTGATCGAGCGCTTCGTAGTCCCGCAAATCGTGTGGATCGACCGCAAGGGTAACATCCGGTCGCAGACTCCGCCCCTGGGCGAAGACAAGCTTTTAAAAGAAAGCTATTGGCGTGAAATGATCGAGACGCTGTTGAAGGAGCCGGCGGAGTCGGCCAAGAAACCGGTAGTGCACAAGGCGACGTCGGCCAAGAAGATCTAAATCCACTCCGTCCAGGTATAATGATCCCAGGGCGCCCGTAGCTCAGTCTGGATAGAGCGTTTGCCTCCGGAGCAAAAGGTCGTAAGTTCGAATCTTACCGGGCGTACCAACTACTGAACGTCGCTCACCCTGCCGTTGACGAAGGTGATCTTCATATCTTTGAATTTGTAGATCTTCTTCGCGCCTAGATCGGCAATCTGCAACGGGTTCCCCAGGATCGCCACCACTTGATCGATAGTTTGGCCCAGAGAAATTGTCGGTGTCTGGGTAAGTGGAGGCGCACTGGCAGCGCCCGGATTATCAGCCGGCTGCCCCGATTGCGATTCGCTGATCACCTGCTGCTCCACTTGATCGGCGTTGTGCGCTTCCTGGTTCAGTTCCGTCGAGACGTTCGGATCCACCGGCGGCGCCAGGGCCGCGAAGGCGGCTTGCACCGGTGGTGCGGTGGCTGAAGGCGGCGGCGCGGGCAGTCCGCTTTGCGCCGGGTGAGATTGCAGTTCCCCGAGACCCTGGTCGATGGTCGCGCGCATGTGGTTCTCCATATCCTGCAGGTCCTCGAGCGAAACCGAAACCGTGCTTCCCTTGGCGCATTCCTGGTTCTTACTGGCGCGCACCTGGACCGGTACAAGATTCCCGTCCGCCAACGATGTCCCGCTCATCAGGATCACATCGCCTCGCGTGATGGAGCACTCTTGTCCCGTGGAATCGGTCACACTCAGGTTGCTGGAAACCACGAACGTATGCGGATTATTGTCGCTGAGCAGCCGGGGAAGTCCACTCGACGCCGGGTCAATCTCGGCGTTCTTCGCTACCGTCTGGCCCTCCGCGTTTTCCAGCGCCAGCTGCCGCTGGACCTCATTCGCGAGCTCCTGCTTCACGTCCGGCGTCAATCCTGTCTGGCCGTTGCCGGCAACGAAAGCGGACGCTCGCAGGTTCGCCGACGCGTCCACTTGTTCCTGATAAGCCTCCGTCAAGCTCTGTGAAACCAGGTAGTCGGTTAACCAAAACGAAGCCGATGGATAGGATTGGTAGGGCGCGAAATAGCCGCCATAGTATCCGTACCACGGAGCGCTCGCAAACCCCCACGAGTAATAAACCGGAGTGACCCAGGGATGGTAAACCCAGCCGTAGAATGCCGGCGAATAATAGCGGACGGGAGCGTACGTTTCCAGATAGACTCCACGATACGAATATGTCCGGTAGTAACGCGGGTAGGCGGCGCCCTGATAATAATACGTCCGGTGGGCATACTCATGGCCACGATAACTGAAGGGCCGCTGGACGTAGCCATGCCCCGCGCGGTTGGTGACGATGCGCGAATGGTCCGCGCGCTCGGACATAATGTGCCGCGATCCGCCGGGACCGTGCGTGATGACGGTATTTCCGCGGCGTACTTCGTGGACGCTTCCGTCCCGTCCAAAATGAGCTTCGGAGCCGTTCGCGCCACGATAACTTTGGACCTTTCCATTGGAGCCGCGGGTCACGCCAATAGGAGCGTGCGAGGTGGCCGGGCTACCGCCGGAGTTGCCGGCATGGCTGGGGACGTTTGGATTCCCGCCGCCAGGTCTGCTGTTGGGATTGTTATTCCAGCCAGGCCTGACGCCCGTGTTGCCGTTGGGGTTGTTGTTCCAACCGGGTCTGCCAGGAGCGGCCGCGGGGGCTCCAGCGCCATGCGCCGGATTGGTTCCCGCGCCAACGCCCGCCGGGACACCCGCGGGCCTGCCGCCAGTATTGTTGGCAGGCGGATGCGTGCCGCCTCCAACTCCCGTCGGCCTGCCAACGTTAGGGACGGTTCTCGCAGGAGCGGGAGCCGCCGGTTTGGCTGCTGCCGGAGCCGCTACCTTGGGAGGGGGAGCAGGGGCCGCGGCGGGCGCCTTTACCGCGGCGGGCTTCTTGTCGTCGGCCTGGACTATGGCGGAGGCTACGAACAGCAGCATGCAGGTTGCGATTCCGGTCCATACGCGTGCAATGACCGTGGGTGTTCTCGAGATACTCATTGGATGCTCCTTACTCGCCGCGCCGATCAACTCTTCCTTCAATATGATTAGTGCGGATCCGGGCGTTGCAATTTCAGTTTCCCCGGACATTTTGGTGAGAACGTACTGCGTGTGCGTTTCCTCCCTTGCCTTCCGGGTGAACTATATTGCCTGGCCGCGCGATGTGTAAATAGTATAACGTACCAGAACCGGTGTTGCCCAAAACGGTTAGAAATGAAACTGAAAGGCGGCTACGTTCCTCTAACTTGCGAGATAGGAGAACCAATGTCGCGTTATCTGCTTGCAATCTTGCTGGGAACTTCCTTGTTGGCGCCAGTAGCGGTAAAGGCCGACGACAGGGATCGCCGTGAGAAGCGGTACTATGATCGGTCCCACAAGGATTACCACGTGTGGAACAACGATGAAGACCGCGCCTACCGCCGGTACTTAGAGGAGAATCATCGCACGTATCAGAGCTGGCCGAAAGCGAGGAGAAGCGACCAGGATCGCTACTGGAAGTGGCGGCACGACCATCAATGAGGAGTGTTTCCGAGCCGCGACCGTAAGGGAGCGGTCCTAGGCGCGTTCACCGCACAGGATTGACGGCCGCACTGTCGGAAGCCGCATTGGCATCCGTTTTCGCCTCAATTGTTCGCGGCTGGAAAGCACGAATAAAGCTCTGCCTGGGGGCTTGAAAGAAACCCATGCCTTCCGACTTCGCTTCGCTCAGGGCGCGCGCATTGTCCCAGTGGTCGTGATCGATGCGGTAGGCCGCGATAACGGCGCCGGTTCTATCGACTCCCTGTTTGCAGTGCACAAAGACCGCGCTGGCGTTGTCGTCTTCGAGTATCCCCAAAATCCTGGCGATCTCCGCCTCGGTCGGCGGGGTCAGCCCGGTCATGGGCACGTTGACGTACTTCATTCCGGCGGCCGTGACAACACCTTCTTCCGCCTGAGCGCGTTCGTCGGCCTCGCGCAAATCGATCACCGTCTTCACACCGATCTTGGCCAGGTATTGAAGCCCTTCATCGGTCGGTTGAGCGCCGCGATAGACGTGCTCATTCACTTGGTGAAAATTCTTGATTCCCGGAGCCGAAGAGCCCGCAAACACGGGGATGGCCCAGGCGAAGAAAAAGATACGGCTACGGTTAGAAAGCAGGGAATTCAACACAACTCCATCCTTTGTAGAAATGCAATTTTTGGGGACAACCGTCAGTTGATCTGATGCTGCCTTTTTTGCGGGGGTTCCGATTCGCCGGATTATTTTTTGATAACGGACTGGCGAAGGTTAGAAAACGTGACGCGCCTTATCAGGGCCGCGCCAATTCCACGCGGCGGTTCAGCGCGCGCCCTTGCGGCGTGGCGTTCGGCGCCACCGGCTTGGTATCGGCATACCCTTTCGGAGTCAGACGTCCGCCATCGATTCCGTGGGCGGCCAGCCAGGTTTTGACGGCCTCCGCGCGTTCCCGGGAAAGCGTGTCGTTATGCGGACGCGTGCCGGTGTTGTCGGTGTGGCCCTGGATCTCGAGTTTCATCGCGGCGTGCGCGGCGAGAAGCTTCTGGATCTGAACGAGCGTCGCCTCGGAATCGGGCCGGAGAGTGGATTTGTCCGTATCGAAATAGATGCCGTAGAGCGCCACGTGCCCCGCATCCTCCAGGGCCTTGGCGAGCTTATCCTGGGCGGCCGCCGCTCCCAGGTCCGCCACCTCCACCGCGTAGGCGCCGCCAAACGGGGTGATTTTGACCCAGATATCGCGCCCGTGCTGGGTGTAGTGCGCACCCGTCAAACCGCCGGAATCGGAGCGGACTACGTCCCAGCCCGCCTGCTGAAGCGCGGCGCTATATCGCGTCTGGACTTCGACCACCGAAAGGGTCGCGGCGCCTTCGTAACGGAGATAAATCGCCGGCCCCAGCATGCGCGGCTCGGGGTCCTTGGTGGCCTTCAACTCGAAGGGATCTTCGGTCTTCCATATTTTGCGCGTGGTATTCGGAAGCGGCGTGATGTAGGGCACATCTTGGTTGGGCTTGAGCTCTTCGATTTTTTCGCCCGGCGGAGTGAGCTGGAGAGCTTCCGCCTCCACGCGCTGGACCAGGGTCAGCCGGTCCAATCCGATCTTGGCCCACCAGTCGCCGTGCCGCGCCACCGTGTTGCCGGGGGTTTGGTTCAGGACCTGCCAGCCGGCGCGCTCGAGCGCCGCTTTCCAGGAGGGAACGCCGAGCGAGGTCTGGTCGCCCTTCAGGAACGCCCGCCATAAGTGGCCCGCCACCTTGACGTATTCCGAGGTTCGATTCGAGTTAGGGTATGAAAATTCGTCCTGTCCGAAGTCCAGGTGCTCGACGCGGGTGACGGTGACGCCCGGCGGCGGCGGCAATTCGGTGGGTAGGCTCTGGGCAGCGGCGGAAATTGCCAGGAGCACGAGCCCCGGGATGAGTTGAGATTTCATGGTTGGTTCCCCGTAGCTGACAAGTATATATCGAGCCACGGTTTCCGATGGAAGGGTGGTGGTAATGGCATTTACCCGCCACCCTTTTTAATTTTCAGGCGATTCTTCGGGTGCAGAATTGAAGAGTGTTGTGCGGACGGATCGGCACTACTTGGCCGATCGGAGAACTGGTTACTCCGCGCACCGGCCCGTGAAAGTAATCGTTGATTGGAAACAGGCCATAGGGTTGCAATTCGCGAAAGACGCGGCCCAATTTCTGCTCGAGGCGATATACGGAGTGGAAAAAACTCCCGCGATCCGTTTGGAGTTTCTGGCAGCACAGCTTCCAGTCCGCGCCGAGGAGGAAGTGATATCTAAAAATGCGGTACTCGGACTCGGTCAGAGTCCGCTTGCTGACGAGACAGAAGTCGGCCGTGAACTCTTCGTCTTTACGGCCCCATGCGCCTCTGCGATCTTTACCCGGCAGAGGGTCAAGCGTCACTTTACTCACGAATTTCTCCCGGCTCATGCAGTCGCGAAAATGCTCAAAGCATGCGCGGAAGATGGCTCTCAGCACGCAGTTACAAGGGTTGGTCGTGTCGCTGCGACCGATCCGCAACCCTAGCCCGAGGCACATGTTGCACCCCGGAGATGCGAGCGCCAATGTCTCGGATCTTGTCCATTCCATTTGGTCCTCTTCCTTCGAACCCGGAAAGATCTCCGAGTTGTTGTAATGGTGATCTTAGTCTCGTTGCGTCCAGGGAATACGTCAACGCAAAAAGCACGGGTTCTATGGAAGACCCCTTGCCGGACTAAGGCTACTAAGGAGAGAGTTGGACAACAGCTACGCAGTCATTCGTTTATATTGCTTGTGCTGCTCGCTGCACCGCTTGCTTGCCGGGTCCTTCGGGCGGCTTCTATCTTGAATTTCGAGGACCCTATTTCAAACTGAAATATGAGGAGACGCCAAATTGACCCTCCAGGACGCACAGCTGAAGTTGCTGACTCACGTCCGGGATCGCATTCACAACGGCGAGCTGACCGAAAGAGGATTTGCCCGCCTGATTGGCATCTCGCAACCGCATGCTCATAATGTGCTGAAAGGTGTGAGGAACCTCTCACCACAAATCTTCGATTCGATATTAAAAACTCTTA
>DATDHK010000433.1:0-4516 GCA_036521635.1 Bryobacteraceae bacterium
AGTACACGCCCGCCGATCGCCGCGTGTCCGTGCGGGCCTATCGCGAGCTGGGCCATGTTGTGTTCGCGGTGGAAGACAATGGCATTGGCATCGCCGCGCGCGATCAAAGAAGAATATTCCGCAAATTCTACCAGGTAGACCAGCGCCTGGCCCGCGAGACCGGGGGCTGCGGCCTGGGGTTGAGCATCGTGAATTTCATCGTGCGCTCGCACGGCGGGAAGATCAGGGTAGACAGCAAATCCGGCGCCGGCAGCACCTTTAGCGTCGTGCTGCCGTGTAACGGGAAATCCGTCGGTGAGGACGCTTGAACGGCCGCCGAATTCTAATCGTGGAAGACGAACCCGCCTTGCTCCGCGGGCTGCTGGACACTTTCACGTCCAAGGGATGCCAGGTCCTGACAGCGCAGGACGGTGAGACCGGACTCGATCTGGCGCTGTCCAAGAACCCCGACCTGATCCTGCTCGATATCATGTTGCCGCGCGTGAACGGTTACGAGATTTGCCGCGCCGTTCGCGAAGGCGGGCTGGAGATGCCCATCCTGATGCTGACCGCAAAGGGCCAGGAGGAAGATATCATTCTGGGACTAAATCTAGGCGCCGACGATTATATAACCAAGCCATTCCGGATCACCGAACTGGTTGCCCGGGTCAATGCATTCCTGCGAAGAAGCAAGTCGAAACAGGCCGCCGTTTGCCGCTTTGGCGACTATGAACTCAACCTGGCCGCGCACAAGCTTTTCCGCAAGAACAGAGAGATTGAGCTTACGGCCAAGGAATTCCGGCTGCTGGCTTATTTCGCGGCGCGGCAGGGGTGCGCCTTGGCGCGGAACGACATTCTGAATGCGGTGTGGGGCAACTCGGTCATAGTGACGCCGCGCAGTATCGATCGGTGTGTCGCAACGCTAAGAAGTAAAATCGAGCCGGATCCGCACAACCCGGCCTACATCCAGACCATCCGCGACATCGGGTATCGTTTCGAAGCCGGGTCTGAGCAGTGAACCTACAGCGCCTTCCCGGCAACCGTGCCCACGATCAGCGCGATCAGGTTCCAGGCGATCACGATCGCGAAGAGAACGTTGATCCGTCCCAGCAGTCTCTGCCGCCCCATTCGCCAGCAATAGAGCCCCAACAGCACCGCCGCGATTTTCACGCCGATCAAACCGCTGATCGGGCTGGGACTCATCGTCAGCGCAAAGCGCACCAACGGATTGGCTTCCTTGACCCCATTCACCAGAAACGCGACCGTCGTCAGAAAGTCGAGGACCTGCAGATACGAATAATTCAGCAGCATCTGGTTCACTGGGTTTCCTCTTTCGGTTCGCCTTACTAACCTAATAGATTAAACCTAGTCGCGGAAGGTTACCAAAGTCCTCGTACTAGGTGAAACACCTTAGTACTGTGAAATTACAGCAGCTCAATGCTTTCGCCGCGTCCGGGAACCACCGCCTCCAATCCGTAGCGCTCTCGAATCGCCGCCGCGAAATTGTTCTGCTGGTCGTCCTCGCCATGCACCAGGAACACTTTCTTGAGTCCGCCGGCGATCGGTTTCATCCAGTCCAGCATTTCTTCGCGGTCCGCATGGCCGCTCAACGCCCCCAACTCCTGTACCTCCGCCCGTAGACGCATTGGCTCGCCGAAGATGGGTACCTCCGGCTGCCGCTCTAAGATTTTTCTGCCCAAAGTATTTTGGGCTTGATAGCCGGTGATGAGGATCGTATTGCGCGGATCGCCGATATTGTTCTTGAGGTGGTGCAGAATGCGTCCGCCCTCCGCCATGCCCGATGCCGAAATGATCATGAACGGACCGCGCAGATCGTTGAGCGCCTTGGATTGCGCCACATCCCTTATATAGGTGAGGCGGCTGAATCCGAAAGGGTCTTCCCGGTGCTTGAGAAATTCGGCCGTCTCGGCGTCGAATAATTCGGGATGTTTGCGAAAGACCTCCGTCACGTTCACCGCCAGCGGGCTATCGACGAAAATCGGAAAGTGTGGAATTGTCTTCGCGTCGGTCAGTTCATGCAGCAGCAGCACCAACTGCTGCGTTCGTCCCACCGCGAACGCCGGCACGATCAGCTTGCCGCCGCGGTGATAGGTACGATTCACGATGTCGGCGAGCTTGGCCGCCACGGATTGAATTGGCTCGTGAATCCGGTCGCCGTAGGTGCTTTCGAGGATCAGGTAATCCACGGCCGGCAGCGGTTCGGGATCTCGAACGATCGGCAAACCCGGACGTCCCAGATCGCCGCTGAAACCCAGGCGCACTTTCCCCCCGTCGGATTCCAGGTGGAGAACCATGGATGTGGATCCGAAAATGTGACCGGCCTCAAAAGACTCATAGCGGACTCCCGGTCCAATTTCCGTAGGCGTATGCATCGGCGTGGGGCGGAAAAGAACGAAGGTCGCCTCGGCATCCTGGGTGGTGTAGAGCGGTTCAACCGGTTGTCCGCCGTTCATGTGGATGGCCTTGCGCCGCAAAAACCGCTTATTGAGAAACTGCGCATCTTTTTCCTGCAACGATGCGGAGTCGGTGAGCATGGGGCGGCACAGGTCGACGGTTCCTGGGCTCGCGTAGATTGGCCCGTTGAATCCGTTCTTGACCAGCAGCGGAAGGGTCCCGCTGTGATCGATGTGCGCGTGCGACAACATCACCGCCGAGATCTGACGGCAATCGAACGGAAATTTCCGGTTGCGCTCTTCGGCTTCTTTTCGGCGTCCCTGGTATAGGCCGCAATCGAGCAAATACGATTTGTCCTGGACATTCAGTTGATGCATGGAGCCGGTCACTGTTTTGGCCGCGCCCCAAAAAGTCAGGTGCATGCCTTACAAGGATAGCGTTCTCGTGTTTTGGACCGCTCCCTGACGGTCGCGGCTCGGAATCGGCAGTTTGCTTTTCCAGCGACATTTCCGAGCCGCGACCGTAAGGGAGCGGTCCTCTCGGCATTTGCCCTACATCGCCTTAAGGCGAATCCCCGATTGGTTGTCGCGCCACGCCCTGTTAAATTCAGGCTGGATGCTTAGAAGGCTGCTCGCCATCGGCGTGTTCGCGCTGGCCCTGGCGCCCTCCGCATATCTGGCGTGGACCTACCGCGCCATGCCGCACCTCGGCTATTATCACGACGACAGCCTATATCTCGTAGCCGGCAAGAGCTTGGCGGCCGGCCAAGGGTACCGCATCTCCAGTTTGCCGGGTGAGCCGTATCAGACAAAATACCCGCCGCTCTATTCCGCACTGTTGGCCGTAGTCTGGCAAATCAATCCCAGCTTTCCATCGAACCTGCCGATCGCGACTCTGTTCACCTGGCTGTTGCTGCCCGCTTACCTGGCAATGGTCTGGCTCTTCCTGCGGCAATTCGGATTTTCGTGGCGCGATCAGTGCCTGCTCATATTGGTGGCCGGGCTAAGCCCCATCGCCGCCGTGTTCAGTTTTTCGCTAATGCCGGAATTGCTCTTCACCGCACTGTTGCTGGGCAGCGTCTGGCTGGCTGAACGATCGGTTCAGCCGAACGCATCGCGCTGGCTGCCGGTTCTCGCCGGGATCTGCGGCGCGCTTGCATACCTCACCAAGTCCTCGGCCGCGCCACTACTTTTCACTGCGCCCATCTGTTTCGTATTGCGTAAACAATTCGGAAACGCAGCGCGATTCTTTCTGGCGATGTTGCCCGCCGTCGCCGGCTGGCAGTGGTGGGTCGCGCGGCATCTGTCGCACTCGTGGGACCTGGTGACGCTCTACTACACCAACTATGTCGGATTCCAGATTTACAACGTTCCGCTCCAGGATCTGCCGCTGGTAATGTGGCACAACCTGGATGGATTTCTGATGGGGGCGGGGAAGCTGCTCACCTTCGACATTCCGATCGGGTCAAAGCACCTGGAGCGCGTGATTGCCGTCGCAGCCATGGCCGGATGCGTCCGATTGGCGCGCAAGACCGGCAAGCTGCAATATCCGCTGGCGGCGCTGGGCATGTCGGCGCTGCTTCTGGTGTGGCACTACACGCCCGACCAACGCTTCGTTTTTCCTCTCTACCCTCTGCTGCTCGCCGGCCTCTGGACCGAGCTCGCAAACGTCGGCGTCGCGCTCAAGACATCCTGGAGGAAACCCGCCATCGCCGATCGTAGCGCCGCGGCGGTGGGCGCAGGTTTGCTCACGGTGTTGGCTCTGTTCATCGCCTGCACCACCGTCTTCGGACTATTCTGGTTCCTGCCGGCGCTGTTCGACTCCTACCGCACCGCCCTGGAGCAACGCCGTCCCGCCTACGCTTGGATCGCCCGCAACGCACCGCCGCGGGCCAACGTGTTCGCCTACGACGATCCGCTGCTGTACCTGTATACGGGCCGCAAGTCGTGCAATATGCCGATCCCGACCAAGCTGTACTATCACAACGACGACGCCGGAAGATCGTCAGGTACCACTCCGGCATCAACGGCAGCGACTCGAGCAGACCCCTGCGCGGGCCGTAGAGCGACTGGTAGAACGCAGTCCCCCAGCCGCCGTAGTAGACGCGCCAGCGCCAGCCGCC
>DATDHK010000434.1:0-2895 GCA_036521635.1 Bryobacteraceae bacterium
GATCCGAAAACCCTGGGCGATTCCGGCGGCCCAATCACGAAAGACCAGAACGGCCCCGAAATCTACGGCACGATTTTTTCCATCGCCCCATCGCCGAAAGACAGCAACACCATCTGGACCGGATCGGACGACGGCCTGGTCTACGTCACCCGCGACACCGGCGAACACTGGGACAACATCACGCCCAAAGATTTTCCGGAATTCATGCGCATCAGTCTGATCGACGCCTCGCCAACGAAACCCGGCACGGCGTATCTCGCCGGAAAGCGCTATCAGCTCGACGACCGCAAGCCCTACATCTACCGCACAGACGACTACGGAAAGACCTGGACCAAAATCGTGAACGGAATCCCGCAGGACGATTTCGTCCACGTAGTGCGCGAAGATCCAAAGCGCCCCGGCCTGTTGTACGCTGGCGCCGAGCACGGCGTCTACATTTCTTTTGACGACGGCGGCCACTGGCAGAGCCTGTCGCTGAACCTCCCTGACACGCAGGTCTCGGACCTGCTGGTGCAAGACGACGATCTGGCAATCGCAACCCATGGCCGGTCATTTTATGTCCTGGATGACATCACCGTCCTCCGCCAGCTCAAGCCTGAAATCGCGAACGAAAGCCTGCATCTCTTCCGGCCGCGCCCAGCCGTGCGATCTGTAAATCAGGCGTTCATCGATTACTACCTGAAGCAACCGGCCGACAAAGTGACCGTCCAGATCTTGGATGGCGAAGGAGAACTGGTCCGCTCATTTGAAGGCTCCGCCGAAGAGGAAAAAAAGAGCAAGCCGCCGGCCGACGCCGATCAGGATTCCGAATTCGGCGGCCCACCCCGCCCCAAGCCACCCACGCGCGCGGCCGGCTTGAACAGATTTACCTGGGACCTGCGTTATCCCGGCGCGAAAACATTTGAGGGTATGGTTCTCTGGGGCGCGCGCGCCGAACAAGGTCCGCTGGCGCCTCCAGGCGAACATCACGCGCGAATCATTGTGAATGGCGTAATGCAAACCGAAAAACTGCGCGTGATGAAAGACCCCCGTCTCAGCGCGGTAACGAATGCAGACCTCCAGGAACAATTCAAGCTGGCCTCCCAGGTTCGCGACAAAGTGAGCGAAGCGGACGAAATGGTAATCCGGATTCGCACTATCAAAAACCAGCTAAAAGATCGCTCAGAAAAAGCGAAAAATCCCGACATCAACGCCGCCTCGGAACGCCTGTCCGCGAAACTGACCGCGGTAGAAGAAGATCTCTACCAAGTGCAAAATCGAAGCAATCAGGACCCGCTGAATTTCCCAATCAAGCTAAACAACCAACTAGCGGCGTTAGCCCGCAGCATCGAGACCGGCGACGCCAAACCAACCGACGCAAGCTACATCGTCTTCCAAGAGTTGAACGCGAGACTAGACGCCTTGAAGGCGCGCCTGGCAGACGCATTAACAAATAATCTAGCCCAAGTGAACGGCCTGCTCACCAATCATCAGATGGAGAAGGTTTCCATACCGTAGCCCGGTTGTTCTATATGAAGTGGATCTCAATTCTTGCATGCTCAGTATCGCTGTCGGCAGCCACGCTGCCGGTTGTTCTATCGCGCACCGGAAGTGTTCATTCGGAGACCATAACGTTCAAAGCGCTCGATTCCGAGCATCAATACAGCCTGCTTTATTCGATCAGTCCTCTGCCCGATTCGCAGGTGGTCGTCGAAGTGCGCCAGGGACAAACTGTCCTTGCATCAAAAACTCTGCATTCCGGCGACGCCGACTACTACACCCAATTCCGCGTCCCGCATCGCGGCGATGTTTCACTCGAAATCCGAGCGGCCCAAGCCTCCGGCGCCTATGCACTTCAGGTAAACCGATGGCCATTAGCAGCGCAGGTGCGCAGCGGTCCAAACCACCGCTGGCAGGACGCGATCGACATCCCTCTCGGCAAAACCATTTTCGCTTCCGGCGACGACGCCGAATACATCCCGCTGCCGGGCACGCCGCGCCGCACAAATATCGAAGACCCAGCCGGCGTGGATTGGTACAAATTCGAGTTCACCGCAACCGCCCCCAAGCTGGTCTTCTTCCAAGTGGACTTGATAGAGCGCGATCAGATTCCAGCCAACGTATCGATCTACAAAATAGTAAACGGCGCGCCGAAAGAATATTTCGAAGGCGAAGATCCCGTCACCCTCCCGCACGAAGTGCAAGCGCTTGCAGGAAACAAGTTCACGCCGCGCACACTCACCGCGAAGGGCGCCTACTATATCGCCGTCCGCGCCAATCATCCGGAATACAAATTGCGCACCAGAGTCTACGATGCCCCGCCCTACCAAGATCCCCATGCCGCCGTCCGCACCGCCCTCGACTACATTCTCGCGGCGGGCGATTCGTGGCACGCCAACACGCCCCGCCGCGGCGGAATCCTGGATCGTGTATCGAGCGTGCATCAGGAAACGTCGCTGTGCGTGGCCTGTCACACCACGCATTTTCCATTGCGCGCCCAACTCTACGCCATGCGCAACGGATACCCGGTAGTGCAGCGCCAGCAACTCCAATTTCTGATGGAGCGGTTCTACAGCAATCCTCGTCCGTTTTATGGATTCGAGCAGCAGGGCGCAGTTTGGACGCGCATGATTTCAGCCCCCGCGAATGTGCTCGGCCGCATGTCGCACCTGGCGGATATTTTCGAAGATCAAGTCACCGGAGAGCGCCGCGATTCCTACCATGACGGCATCGCGAAATACTTGAATCTCTACTACGCCGGACGTGACGCACTTCCGCCGGATGAGACCAACGGCAACACGCCCTTGGTGAGCGCACACGAAATCGCCTGGTACGCCTGGACCGCAACCAAAGATGCGCGACTGCCCGAATTCATTGCCTCCGGCGAGATCAAGAACATGGTGGATCTCTGCTATC
>DATDHK010000435.1:0-5837 GCA_036521635.1 Bryobacteraceae bacterium
TGGGCAATTTCGGCCGGGCAATCTCAGAACCGGTAGGCCAAAACAACCACTACCACAGCCTCTCAATCACCCTCCCCCCGTTATCCGTAGTAATCTTCGAATCCCCGACCGGTTTGTAGGGCAGGTTGGTAACCTGCGGCCGATTGGTAATCGGCCTGTTGCTGATTTTCGAAAACTTCGGTAGGCCGAGTACCACTCGGCCGCAGGTTACCAACCTGCCCCACAAGCTACAATCGAAACTTGCACAAATTCGACGCAATCATAATCGGCGCCGGCCACAACGGACTCGTCACCGCCGCCTATCTGGCCCGCGCCGGCCGCAAGGTACTCGTCTTGGAAAAACGCGAGCTAGTCGGCGGCTGCGCGGTCACCGAAGAAATCTGGCCCGGCTACCGCGTCTCTACCGCGTCCTATCTAACCAGCCTCCTCCAGGAACGCATCATCCGCGAACTCGAACTGCCCCGCTTCGGCTATCAAGTCGATGCGAAGGACCCGGCTTTCTTTTCCCCGTTCCCCGACAACCGCTATCTCTTCATGTGGCAGGACCGCTCAAAAACCCTCTCGGAAATAGCCAAATTCTCCAAGCACGACGCCCAAGTCTTTCCCGGCTATGAAGCCCATCTCGAGCGCCTCTCCGAAGTAGTGGAAAGCCTGCTACTCACGACGCCCCCCGAATTCCCTCCACGCGGCCCCGCCGATTTCATCGACTACCTTAAGCTCGCCGGAAAACTGCATGGCCTGCGTCGAAAAGAAATCGTCGGGCTGGTAAAAATCTTCACCAAAAGCGCAGCCGATTTTCTCGACGACTGGTTCGAATCGGACGAAATCAAAGTGACCCTCGCCACCGACGGCGTCATCGGCGCCAACGGCGGACCCCGCTCCCCCGGCACCGCCTACATTCTGCTGCACCACGTGATGGGCAGCGTAGGCGGCCATCGCGGACTCTGGGGATTCGTGCGCGGCGGAATGGGCGCGGTCTCGAACGCCATTGCCGATTCCGCGCGCAGCCGTGGCGTGCAAATCCGCACCAGCGCGTCAGTGGAAAAAATCCAAGTTAAAAACAACCGCGCAATCGGAGTGGTGCTCCAGGGCGGGGAAGAGATTCAAGCCGACATCGTCGCCAGCAACCTCACGCCTCACCTGACCTTCCTCAATCTGCTAGACGCTCAAGAATTGCCCGCCGATTTTCTCGAAGCCATCCGCAAATATCGCAGCGAGGGCACCTCGTGCAAAATCAATCTCGCACTGAACGGGCTCCCGAATTTCCGCGCCCTCCCCGGCGGCAACGGCCCCCAGCACCGCGCCACTATGCACATCTGCCCCTCCATCGAATATGTTGAGCGCGCCTGGGACGATGCCAAATACGGCCGCCCCTCCCAATCGCCGCTACTCGAACTGACTGTCCCGACCATGTACGACCCGTCGCTCGCCCCGCCGGGAAAACACATCATGGGCATCTTTCTACAGTACGCCCCGTACACGTTGCGCGACGCAACCTGGGATGAATTACGCGAGCCATTCGCCTACCGTGTCTTCGATCTCATCGAAGAATACGCCCCAGGATTTCGATCCTTGATCGACGAGAAACAGGTGCTCACGCCACTCGACCTCGAGCGCCGTTTCAGTCTAACCGGCGGCAACATCTTCCACGGGGAAATGAGTCTGGATCAAATGTTCGTCATGCGCCCGGTAGCCGGCTGCGCGCGTTATCAAACACCAATTCGCGGATTATACTTGTGCGGATCGGGCACGCACCCAGGCGGCGGCGTAATGGGCGCCCCAGGTTACAACGCAGCCCGCGAGATCCTGAAAGCCTAATCCAAACTTCGCCACAAATACCAGCTCGCAACCGTACAATAAGGATGCCACCCGGCCGCCCGCTCCTCAATCTGCTTCGCATTCGGCAATTCGTCCATCCCGTACTCTTTCCGGATCGCCATTCGAATTCCCAAATCGCCGGTCGGCAAAACATTGGGCCGCTCCAGCGCGAACATCAGAAACATATGCGCGGTCCAAACGCCGATCCCTTTCACCTGCGTGAGCATGGCCACCACCTCCTCGTCCGGCAGACCAGGCAACAGCGCAAAGTCCAGCGCGCCCTGCTTGGTCTTGCGGGCCAAGTCGCGAATATAAGCGGTCTTTTGCTTGGAAAGCCCGGCCTTGCGCATCCGCGCCGGCGTCAGCTTGAGAATCCCCTCGGGCGTCAACTGGTCCCCGGAAACCGCAGCCGCCAGCCGGTCGAAAATGACCTTCGCCACCTTTCCACTGAGCTGCTGATAGACAATGGATCTTACGAGTGATTCAAACCCGGGATCCCGATATTCGATTCGATAGGCGCCCACACGGTCGATCAGGGAACGCAATACCGGGTCTGCTTTTTTAAGATGGAGGATTGCTTTGCGCATTGGAACGAGAATGATCAGGCGTGCATCTACTAATATAAGCCGTATGAGATTGCTCGCCCTAACCCTCACCTGCACCCTGCTATTCGGACAAGACGCCACCGCTCCCTCCATCAAAGTGGACATTGACGTTGTTAACATCCTCTTTAACGTCCGGGACAAAAAGAGCGGCCTGATTGGCAATCTTGAAAAGGATGCGTTCACCGTTTTTGAGGATGGCAAGCAGCAGGAGATCAAATATTTTAGCCGTGAAACCGATCAGCCGCTAACCATCGGACTGCTGATCGACGTCAGCGGCAGCCAACAGAATCTCATCGATATCGAAAAGAACGCGGCCTATCAATTTTTCGGCTCCGTTCTGCGGAAGCAGGATCTCGCTTTCCTGATCGCCTTCGGCGCCGATGCGGAGCTGCTGCAAGACTACACCAATTCCCCGAAACTTCTGCGCGCGGGTTTAGAGGGCTTGCACGTTAATTCATCCGTCGGCGGTTTGCATCCCGGCCCGGTTCCCACTGTCTACAAACCCAAGGGAACGATCCTTTACGATGCCGTGGTGCTGGCGTCGGCCGATCAGCTCAAGGGACAAGTCGGCCGGAAGGCCCTGGTTCTGATTACCGACGGCGAGGATCAAGGCAGCACTTACAACATCAAGCAGGCCATCGAAGCGGCGCAGCGGGCCGACGCCATCGTCTACGGCTTCTACTATGTCGATCGTCAATTTTACAGCCAGAGTGGGCTGGTGTTTGGCGGCACCAGCGATTCGGCGTTGCGTCAAATGTCGGAAGATACCGGCGGCCATGTTTTCCATGTCGATCGAAAGATGACGCTGCAAAACGCTTTCGATCAACTTCAGAATGAGCTTCGCAGCCAGTACACAATTGGCTACACACCCACGAACCCGGCGAAAGATGGAACCTTCCGCCACATCGAGGTCCGGACCGGAAATAAGGAATGGAAGGTCCAAACCCGCAAAGGCTACTTCGCATCCAAGCCCGACCGCTGAGGCGCCTTTCTCCGACTCAGGTGTTCCCCCTATACCCAATTCAGACGTTCCTGTCGAAATACTGGGTGAGAGCTGTCTCCGCATGCAAACACCTATTCCGTCCGTACCCAATGGCGCCGATGAACTCGCGCAAACCGCGGTCAAGTGTTATCTTTCGGCCATGGTCGCCGTCGCGGAATCGATGGCGGAGGTGTGCCCCGACATTGGTCTGGCATACCAGAAGCGGCTCCAGCGTATTCCCATGCGGCTGGGTTTTCATCTGACGCCCAAGACCTTGGACGAGAGCCGCTCAACACTGGAAGCCGAGATCAAGCAGTTCAGCGAAATCACCGCTCAGTATGTGCGCTGCGCGCCGCCGGCCTTGGAGCGTGTAATCGCTTCCGGCGCAACGGTGGTGGACGCGATCGCCGACAGCACGTCCTCGCTGGTGACCGGTCTTCAAAGCCTTGCGGACCGCATCGACGTCGCGGTGGATATGGACGACCTGGCGGAAATTCGCCGGCTGCTCAAACACCAGTCCGGCGGGCTGAAGATGTGCGCGCAACGCATTGAGCAAACCCTGGCGCCTGCGGCGGCGGAATTGCGGAATCACCTGAACGACTCGCGGCAGAATCTGGAACGGATCCGCGACTTTGTGACTGTGGACCCGGTCACGCGGCTTGCGAATCGCATGGGTTTTGAACAACAGCTCGATTATTGGATCACCAAGGGCCGGCCCTTCTGCCTGGTCATGTTGGAGTGCGGCAAGGAGCAGATCTCGCAAAAGATTTTGACCAAAGAGCAGATTGGCTACGCGGCGAGTCAGATCGCCATGCGCCTGGGAACGGAGTTCAGGCCGAACGACGTCCTGTGCCGCTTGGATCTGAACCGCTTCGCGGTGATCTTCGATGGCGATGTGGTGATCGCCCGCGTGCGCGCTCCACAGATTGCCAGAAACCTGACGGGAAAATATCCGCTGGTTGAGGGCGAGACGGGCAAGAAGGTGAAGTTTGAGGTCACGGTGGAAGTGATTGAACTTCAGAATCGCGAGCTGAACGAGCTTCTGAACGAGGTTTACGCCCACCGCGAATCAATCGGCGCGCCGGCAAAAGAAGAACCCGAAGGAGAACTAGCCGAAGCCACGGCAAGGCGAGTCCACGCCCGCCGCAAGTAGTGGCGCGGACAATCTGTGTTTGCCGCGTCGAGACGAGTCTCAACGCGGGAGCCTGGTGGCTGCGCCACGGTCACAGTCAGGTTTTATCCCCGGCGGAAATATCCCGCTGCGAGCTCCGGTTTGAGCTCCAGCGCCGGCGCCCAGCAAGCCCGTGCTTCTTCGTCCCGGCCCGCCGCGCTGAGCACATGGCCCAGATTCAACAACGCTTCCGGGAAATCGGCGCGTTGCTCCAGAGCCTTGCGATAGAACTCCACGGCCCTTTCATTCCGCTCCAACTTTTGCGCCAACAAGCCGCAATTGTAATAGACTTCGGCCGTTCCCGCATTCAATTCGATCAGCCGCGCGTGCAGCGACAAAGCGCGTTCGTGGTCCGGGCGCTCCAGCGCGATAGCGGCCAGTCCCTTGGCAACCTCCAGGTTGTCCGGCTCTCTGACCTGAACGGACTCCAGAATTTTCTCGGCGTTGTCCGTCTGCTTGCCGTGCAAACAGGCCAGCGCGAGATTCAATTCGGCATCCAGCCATCCCGGCTTCAATTGCAGACTGCGGTCCAACGCCTCGGCGGCTTCGGTGAATTGATTCCGGATGAGCTTGAGGTAACCGAGGCGAAACCAGATTTCGGGCTGGTCCGGCTTGCTTTCGAGGAACCGGGCGCACACCTTTTCGGCTTCCGCGTGTTGCTTTTGCTCGTCCAGCACCGACAGCAGGTGGAGAGCGATGTCATCCCGATCCGGCGACTGCGCCAGCGTCGTCTCAAAGCATTTTCGTGCGCCGTCCCGGTCGCCGGTTTGCCAGAACGCGAAGCCCAGATAGGTTTGAACGTAGGTAGAATCCGGACGCAGCTCGCGCGCCCGGGAAAACGCGTAGATGGCGTCGTGAAACTTCGACTGCCGATGACTCGCGATGCCCAGGTTCAGCCAGAATTCCACTTCTTCCGGCATAAGATCGGTGAGGCGCCTGTAGTGCGTCTCGGCGGTATTGAAATCGCCGCGCGCGAAAGCCGCGACGGCCAGCCCTTCGAGCGCCTGCGGAACCTCCGGCTTCACTTCCAGCAGCCGTTTCGAATAGGTCTCGATCAGCTCGAAATTCTTCTGCTGAAGCCCCAGGCTGATGATGTTCATCAGCGTTTCCTCGCACCGCGGATCGATCGCGAGAACCGCATCGTAGGCCTTGACCGCTCCTTCGAAATTCCAGGTAAGATGCAGCGCCACGGCCTTGGTGAAGAGGGCCGGCTGATACTTGCCGTCCCGCGTGAGGCATTCATCGAAGGAAGCGATAGCTT
>DATDHK010000436.1:0-1810 GCA_036521635.1 Bryobacteraceae bacterium
GGGCGCAGCCATGGGCGAGGCCTGGAGCGACTTCTTCGGCCTGGAATATACTCTGCCCACCGGCGCGCCGCCAGATGGCTTCTATGCACTGAGCGAGTACTTCGATCAGGACTGGGGCGCAGGCGACATTCGCACCCGCGGATATTCCACCAACATGGATTTGAATCCGCTGACCTATGCGAATCTCGGCCAGGTGATTCCCGAGCCCGAAGTGCATGCCGACGGCGAGATCTGGTTCGAAGCGCTATGGGAAGTTCGCGCGAATTTGATCAAGCAATTCGGAGAGGCGGAGGGCCGCCGCCGCGTCCGCCTGATAGTTCTGGACGGCATGAAGCTGTCGGTTCCCGCGCCTACAATGATCAATATGCGCGATGCGATCCTGTTGGCCGACCGCGTGGATTTCAACGGCGCCAGCCAGGATCAGATCTGGGCCGGCTTCGCCAAGCGCGGTATGGGCGCGCTGGCGTATTCGCTCAAGGGAGATTCCGTACACATAGTTTCCTCGTTCGATCTGCCGAGCTCAGCCGGGCAATTGAAGTTTTACGACGACCCGCTCGTAATTGGCGAACCGATCCGGCTTATCCTCCAGGATTCCACGCTCACCGCGCGCACCGTGCGCGCGCAGCTCACGGCCGGCTCCGGCGACGTGGAGAATATCGCCCTGGTCAAGACCGGCTCCATCTATGTCGGCACGATCGGCACCACCGCCAACATCGGAGCCAAGTTCAATAATTCTTTGTCGCTTGTCCCGGGCGACGCGATATCGGCCTATTACGTTCACTTCGGCGCGCCGGCAACCAAGCAGATCACGACAAAAATTGGTATCTCGGCGCCCTACTTTTTCTCCAGCCAGCCGGCCGCGTTCACTTTTGCCAATGAACAGCGGCTGCGGCTCACCTCTTCGGTGGCGCGCATCAACCTGCCTTTCTCCTTCCCGTTCTATTCCAAAAAATATTCGTCGGCGTACGTGTATCGCAACGGGCTGATCGCATTCGATTCCCCCGTCGCTTTCAATGCCTGCACCGACACGCCCGCGCTGGCGGAAACAGTTGGGATCGCTCCGCTGTGGCTGAATCTCATCACGACCGGCGCGGCGCAGCCGGCTGAGGACGTATACGTGAGCGCGCAGACTGGCTCCGTCACTTTTCGCTGGGCCGCCGAAACGCAAAGCATATTTGCCGGCGGAGGCAGCGCGGTGAACTTCGCCGCCACGCTCTTCGATAGCGGACGCATCCAATTTTCCTACGGCTCTGGAAATCACGAGCTCGCGTCGGCGGCCACCGCCTCTGGATGCAGCCCTGGTCCTACGGTGGGGATCTCCAACGGGCACGAGGTATTCACTCAAACTATCGTTGCATCCAGTTTTGACAACCTGGTGGTGCTGCGCTTGGATCCGCCGTTCGGCGATGGAGTGGCTCCAATCGCCACGGTCGAATCGCCGTCGGCGGGCCAGCATTTCCAGGACATTCTTCAGGTAACGGGCATAGCTTACGATCCGGTTGCGGTGGTTTCGCGGGTCGACATCTTCGTGGATGGAACCGTTGTCGCGCGCGCGACGCCGAACGTGGCGCGGGCGGACTTTTGCAGGACGTTCGTTCCGGGCTGTCCCAACGTGGGGTTTTCGCTTCCGCTGAACGTGGCCGCGCTGGGTCTTTCCACGGGGCAGCATACGCTCAAGATCCGCGTGACGAACTCGCGTGGACTTCCGAAGGAATTTCCCGATACCCCGATCTCGTTCTTCGTGGACCCAGGCCAAGCCCGCCTTCCCTACGGCAAGATCGAATTGCCGGCGGCCGGGGCCACGGTCTCC
>DATDHK010000437.1:0-16482 GCA_036521635.1 Bryobacteraceae bacterium
AAACCGAAGCAGCAACGCGCGGTGATGGAGCATAACTACGAGTGGTTCGCCAAATACATTTGGGGCGAAGAGCCGCAGGACACAACGTCCACGCGCTAAACTACCGTAATGATAAGGCGCGCAATCGTATTCAGTGCTGCCGGCTTGTTGCTGGCTGTTGGTTTGTTGGCGCAAGACTCGCCAAACAAGTTGGCCGCGCGGGCGAAGGGCGACACACCGCTATTCACGGACCTTCGGGAACTGTGCGACGGCATTGGCGGCCGGCCTACGGGATCGGCGGCCTGCGATCGCGCCATTGCGTGGGCCGCGAAAAAGTTCCAGGACATCGGAATTCAGAACGTGAGCGTGGAGCCATTCACGGCCAAGAATCTGTGGCTGCCCATGACGGCGGAGGCATCCGCGATCTCGCCCGCGAAGTTCAATATTCGGATCGCGGCGGCGCCCATGAGTCCGTCCACCAAGGCGCCGATAGAAGCGAAACTGTTGGACGCCGGCGAAGGTACGCCGGAAGCGTTCGCCAAGCTGGGCGCGGCGGTGAAGGGCAGCGTCGTGCTGATTCACTCCGCGGAGATGAAAACTTTCGACGACCTTTTCGCCGAATATTTCCGCAATGGCGCACTGCTCGAGGCCGCGCGTAAATACCAGCCCACGGCCATGCTGTTGCAATCTACTCGTCCACGTGGATTGCTTTACCGCCATCCCATTTCGCTGGACACATCCTACGCCTCCGTGCCCACCGCGGTAATCTCGCGCGAGCACGCCGAGCGGCTGGCCCGGCTGGTGGAGAAAGGCGATGTTCGCGTACGGCTCTCCATCGCCAACCGGATGGCGCCAACATATCAATCGAGAAATGTAATCGCCGAAATTCGCGGGCGAGAGAAGCCGGACGAAATTGTGCTCATTGGCGCGCATCTGGATTCCTGGGATTTGGGAACCGGCGCGGAAGACAACGGCGTCAACGTTTCCATGGTGATCGATCTGGCGCGCGCGTTCCACGACCTGGGCATCGTGCCGCGCCGCACCATCCGCTTCGCCCTTTTTACCGGCGAGGAGCAGGGCATGCTGGGTTCGGAAGGTTACGTCGCTCAGCACAAGAACGAACTGGACCATTTCGCCGCCGTCGTCATTTTCGATACCGGTTCCGGACACACCAGCGGCTTCTATCTCAACGGACGTGAAGAGCTTCGAAAGCCCATAAACACTGCGCTTGCTGCTGTCGAAGGCCTGAACGCCACCGAGCATGTGATCGACGGAATCGACGGCACGGACAATTTCGATTTTCTGATTTCCGGCGTTCCCAATCTGGTGGCGATCCAGGATCCGATTCCGTATCTGCCGGATTATCACGCCGAATCGGATACATTCGATCGCGTCGACCGGAAAGAACAGAAAGCCACGGAGGCAGTGGCTGCGGCGCTGCTCTGGAGTTTGGCGGAAAATCCAGAGCGTCCCGCGAAGCGTCAGACGCGCGCGGAGGTAGAGAAGCTATTGCTCGACACGAAACTCGACGAGCAGATGAAAGCGTTCGGGCAGTGGGAAGATTTCAAGTCCGGTAAGCGCGGGCTGTTCTGAACCACTGCTCGGCGCGCTGGTGAATCCTGGTTGGCAGCAGACAGGCGGAGAGCAAAGCGGCGCCCAACAGCCAAGTGCGTTTGTCGCAAATCAGGAACCAGGGCGCATGTTTTAGCGCACGGCGAAATAGCTGAAGCGCGGGCCGCAGTTCGCCATTTTCATAGGCGATGGCGGCGAGAGCGCGATCGAGATTGGCTGACGCACGGGCCGCGCATCCGGCGGCTTCCACCGGCGCCATGCGCAGCATCTTGGTGAGCAGTTGCCGCCAGGCTTGTTCTTTCAGGCGCCAGTCCGCAGTGAGTTGTTCGGCACGGCGCCGGTACAGCACGCCGACTTCTGGAAATCCGAAAAGTCCTGTTGGGTAGGCCAGCGCCACTCGAAGCCAATAGTCATGATCGGAGCCGCGTTGCAGCTCTTCGTCGAATAGTCCCACAGTGTCGGCGACTTCGCGGCGCATCACCACCGTGCTTGTGGGAATAACATCCTCGGTGAGCAACCCGGAAAAGTTCAACGTCCCGCTCCAGCCCAGGATCGATCTGCCCAAATCCCGCCCGCTTTCATCAATCATCTTCATCGAAGAGAAGCTGAGAATGACCGACGGATTGGCTTCAAGAAATTCTACCTGACGTTCGAGAATGCCGGGCGCCCACAAATCGTCGCCATCGAGAAAAGCAATGTACCGATTGTGGGGCGGGTTGGTAACCTGCCGCCGATTGAAAATCGGCCTTCGGGTTGAATCAACATCCGAAAAGCGGCGGTTTTCAACCGCCGGGCAGGATGCCATCCTGCCCCACAATGCACGAAGAGCGGCGTTGCGGGCCTGCGCTACACCACTATGCTCGATGTGAACAAATGCCACCCGGCGGTCGTCGATTTCCGCGATCTCTCGCGCAGTGCCGTCGGTGGAACCGTCGTCAACGATGATGAGTTCGAGATCCGTCCAGGATTGCGAAAGTACGGATTCCACGGCGGCACGCACAAAGCCGGCGACGTTGTACACCGGCATGATTACGGAGACGGCCGGCTCACGCACGCTTCATCCTCAAAGCGGCGCGCGTGAGATAGCCGAGCACGCGTTGCGGCAAAACCAGGCCGGCCAGCGCCGCAGCAGTCATCTTCCAATTGCGGGCGTCGGATAGAAACGCAGCGGGAGCTTGACGAAATGACCGTGCGATAGTTCGTAGCGCGCCGGAATAATCGTCGGCCTGATACCGGCCGTATGCGAAAAAGCGCTGCATGTTCGACCGCGCCTTCTTCTCGGCGCGGGCGGCATCCTCGGGCGCGATGGTGCGCATCTTCTCAATCAATCGATTGAACGAGCGCTCCATCATCGGGACGTCGGCGGTAAGCTGGCCGGGGCGGCGCCGGTAATAGGTCAGAAATTCGGGAATCGCAACCAGATTGCCGGGCCGCATGAGCGACATGCGCAGCCAGGCGTCCAGATCATAACAGCCGGGAAATGTTGCATCGATGCCGCCCGCCGCCAGCAGGGCCTCGCGCCGGAAGACGGGCGAGGAACCATTGCCAATCACGTTGTCCGCCAGCAGTTGCGCGCAGGAGATAGATCCCTTCCACAAGCGCGACGTTAAGCCGGTGTCGCGGCCGAATTCATCGACGATGCGGGACCAGGAAAAAGTGAGGTCCACCGTTGGATGCGCGTCCAGAAACCGGATGTGCTTTTCCAGCTTGTTCGGATTCCAGAAATCGTCGCCGTCGAGAAAAGCCAGATAGGGCGCGCGGGCCAGCGCGATGCCGGCTGCGAGCGAAGCTGGAGCGCCTTGATGCAGGCGCGGCTCCAGACGGATGCGGGGATCGGAAATTTGCCGGACGACATCCAGCGTTGCGTCGGTGGACCCGTCGTCGAGGACGATCAACTCGAAATCCCGAAATGTCTGGGCGAGGGCGGATTGAATCGCCTGGCCGATGTATTCGGCCACGTTGTACGACGCGGTCACGACACTGATCGCCGGAAACGTTCCCATGCGGGTAACTCAAATGATACTGCAAGACAAGCATTAGAATCGAAAGAGCCATGCCGTCCACTTCGCCGAGCCTCTACCTGGTGCGCTCCGGTCCGTTGCTGCGTTTTTGGGGACTGTTCCGCCAGGCCTGCGTTGCCGCGTACGAAGACAACTGTTTCGGCGTTGCGAAAGGCGCGGCGTATTCCGCGCTGCTGGCTTTCTTTCCGGTCCTGGCGTCCATCGCGGCGATCCTAGCTCAAGTGAAGGCCGATGCGGTGGCGGGCGTGTTCACGCGATTCCTCTTTGAAGTTGTGCCGCCGGGTTCCGAAGACCTGGTGAAGTATCAATTCACGATCAGGGGGCAAAGGCCGGGCTGGCTGATCCTGGCTGCGACCATTCTTTCAGCGTGGGCCGCATCGGGCGCAATCATGAGCCTGCTGGAAGGTTTTCAGGCAGCGTACCGTTTGCCGTCGGGGCGTCCGTTCGTAAAACAAAGAGGCGTGGCTTTGTTGTTGGTATTTATCGCGGCAGTGCCGGCCATTGGATCTTCGGCGCTGATCCTGTTTGGCGTTCGCAGTGAAAGAACGGTGCTGGCGTGGACCGGGATGTTCGCAGGCGACGAACTGAAAACTTGGGCGATTTTGTTGGGCAGCTTTCTGCGGTACGCGATGGCGCTGTTTACAACCGTGTTGGTGACTGCTCTGCTTTACTGTGTCGGGCCAAACCGGCCGCTCAAGTTCAAAAGCGTTTTACCGGGAGCGTTTCTGGCGACGTGTTTGTGGTTGGTGGCGACGTTGGGCTTTGCGTGGTACGTGCGCAATATCGCCAACTACAACGTGCTGTACGGAAGCATCGGGGCGGTGGTGGCGCTGTTGGTGTGGATGTACCTGCTGTCGCTGATTGCGCTGCTGGGTTGCGAATATAATGCGATCCGCGAGCGATTGAATCTGGATTACTGATTGCTGAATGTGGGGCAGGATGGCATCCTGCCGCGGGGTGTTAACCCCGCTGTTCTGGTGTTCACAAGATATGAAGGCCGATTTTCAATCGGCCGCAGGTTGCCAACCTGCGCCACAAATCAATCGACAAGTAATAGTCTTATGTCGGCGACGTTTGTTCCTGTTGGTCCGGTCTTGATCAGATTTCCTAAGCGCTCGAAGAAATGGTACGAATCGTTGGCCGCTAGAAATTTGGCGGCGTCCATGCCGGCCGTTGCGCCATCCGCGAATGCGCCCGCTGCATCGGTTGGGCCGTCTATGCCGTCGGTGCCTGCGCTTAGAATCAGGACATTTTTCAAGCCGGCGATATCGATGGCTGCCGCTAGCGCGAATTCCTGATTGCGGCCGCCTAATCCTTTACCGCGAATGGTAACGGTCGTTTCGCCGCCTGAAATCACGCAGGCCGGCGGCTTCACCGGACGGCCAGTTGCGCGAATCTCTTTCGCGATGGCAGCGTGGACGCGTGCGACGTCTCGCGTTTCTCCTTCAATGAAAGTGGACAGCACTATCGTCCGGTAGCCCAGCGCTCGCGCCTGCTTCGCTGCCGCATCCACCGCCAGGCGGTTGCTTCCCACGATCAGGTTCTGCACGCGCTCGAAGATGTTGTCGCCCGGCTTCGGGGTTTCGAACCACTCGCGCACTTCATCCCTTATGCCGTACTTTTTGAGAATCGCTCGCGCATCGGCGACGGTGCTGCGATCCGGAACCGTTGGGCCGGAGCCGATCACATCCAGATCGTCGCCAATCACGTCCGAAAGGATCAGCGTGAGAACGGTGGCCGGGTAAGCCAGCCGGGCCAGTTGTCCGCCCTTCACCAGCGAGATGTGTTTGCGGACGCAGTTTATCTCGTGGATATCGGCGCCGCAGTTCAACAACAGTTGCGTTATTTCCTGTTTCTGCTTCAGCGTGACGGGAGATGCGGGCAGCGGCAGCAGGGCCGAAGCGCCGCCCGAGATCAGACAGACGATCAGGTCGTCGGGTCCGGCATCCTGCGCGATCCGGGCGATACGGCGCGCGCCTCGCTCGCCATTGGCATCGGGAATCGGATGGCCGCTCTCATTCAACACAATGCGGCGCAGCCGGGCAGTTGAAGCGCTCTTCACGTTGACGAAGCCGCTGTCGATTCGCTTTCCCAGCACGCGCTCGATGCCCAGCGCCATCGCCGCGCCCGCTTTCCCCGCGCCGACGACGTACACATTTTGAAACTTATTCAGACGATAACGCCGGCGGCCGGCAATGAGTGTTTCGCCATCGAGCCGCACGTGCCGCAATACGGCTTCCGTGGGATCGGCCGCCGCCAGCGCGGCTCCAAGAATGCGAAGTGCCTGCTTGCTGAGCGCCGGCATGGCTATTGGAATATTGGAAGTTTTAGAATGGCCGCGACGATCTCCGCCGGATCGTCGCTATCGATTTCGATCCGGTATTCGGCCCTCGAATAAGGAGCGCAGCGATCCTCGAAGAGCGCTTTGAATTTCTCCGGATCGCGCGCCAGGGGCCGGTGGGAAGTGTCTTCGATGCGCCGGCACACGGTGGGGAACGGACAATCCAGCCAGATCGAGATGCCGTTTTCTTCGAGCAAATCGCGATTGGCTTCGTGGGCGAATGCGCCTCCGCCTAGCGCCACCACCATGGGCCGTCCGCGCACCACGTCGCCGACACGCTTGCGGACGGCTTCCTGTTCTATTCTTCGAAATTCCTGTTCGCCGCGCGAATCGAACATTTCGGCAATCGAGGAGCCTTCGGCCGCTACGATGTCCTCGTCCACGTCCGCGAAGGACCAGCCAAGTTCGTGGGCCAGCAATCGGCCGATAGTGGTTTTGCCGGCAGCCATGAATCCCACCAGGTAGATGCCGGGCGTGCGCTTCAGCTTTAGGATCATTGGGTGCGGGTTATCAATGGCAACAGGCCTCGCTGCTTATCACTGTGTGAGCCTTGTTCCCTATTAAAACACGAGTATCGGCACACGCCGCGGGGGCGTATACTATGAGGCGCTATGCCCGAGAAATACGTGATTGCTGCGCTCGGCCCGATCCAAGCCGTCATCTTGACCTTCCCCGTCTTTTATTTACTCACCCCCCGCAGTTTCATATTGTTCGGTGCTCTCTTCGTATTCTTCATTGTTGGCGTGGCAGTATTCGTGTTCCTGGTCACCCGCTACCGCGACACAATGGCAGTAAGATTGAAGGGCACCGCTGTGACGCTGGTGATTTCCGTCGGCACCGCGTACGGGATCTTCGAGCATGCGCACTGTGCGTGGTGGGGCATCGGCCTCAGCGCGGCGGTGTTCTTCGTGGGCATGGCGTGGACGTTTGAGGGGACTCGCGAATCCGCCGGGTGATGAGCGCGTTCATTCGGCTCCAGCGATAATAGTACACATGCAGGAAGAGCTGTTGCCGCTTTTCCCACTTCAAGTAGTGCTGTTCCCGCGAACCGTGCTGCCGCTGCACATCTTCGAGGAACGCTACAAGCAGATGATCGGCGAAGTGCTGCGCGGCAAGACGGAATTCGGAGTGGTGCAGGCCGGGGAAAACGGCGTGGTCAACACGGGATGTACGGCCAGCGTCGAAAAAGTGTTGAAGAAATATCCGGACGGACGCATGGATCTGCTGACCGTTGGGCGCCGCCGTTTCGAGATCATTATGTTGAACGACGAGAAGCCGTACCTGCGCGGAGCGGTGGAATTTTTCGACGACGAAGCGTCGGAACCCATCGCGCCGGAGGTTCAGATGCGCGTGCTGGAAGCTTACAACGATATTCGGGCCCACGAAGAAGAAGAGGACCGGCAAGACCTGGAGATGACGGATCCACAGCTCAGTTTTCAGTTGGCGCAAGTGGTTTCCGATCTGGAGTTCCGGCAGGTGTTGCTCGCGACGCGCTCGGAAGCGGACCGCATGCGGAGGCTGGCCGACTTTTTTCCGGCCTACAACCTGCGCCAGCGGCAGCGCCGGCACGCACGGAAGGTCGCGCCCAGAAATGGACATGCCAAGTGGCCGCCAGGAGTGTGATTCACGAGCGGCAACAGCTCATCATCGACGCCGACGATACGTTGTGGGAAAACAACATCTATTTCGAGCGCGCGTTCGACGATTTTTGCGATTTCCTGGCTCACTCCAGAATGCCCCCGGCGGAGGTGCGGGCGGTGTTGGATGAGATCGAGACGGTCAATAACAAAGTCCACGGGTATGGCACGGCGAACTTCGCGAAAAATCTGACGGAGTGTTATCGCAAGCTGGTGGAACGCGACGTTCTGGCGGAGGACCTGCCGCGGGTGATGAGCTTTACCGAGCAGATCCTGCATCATCCTATCGAGTTGATTGAAGGCGTGCCGGAAACGCTGGAGTATCTTTCGATGCGGCACGATCTTACCCTGTTCACTAAGGGCGATGCGGAAGAGCAAAAACTGAAGCTGGACCGGTCCGGGCTGGCGATTTATTTTGGGCACACGGCGATCGTGAAGGAGAAGGACGCCGCGACGTACCAGGCGCTGATTCACGAGCGGGGGCTTGCGCCCGAGCGCACGTGGATGATTGGAAACTCGCCGAAGTCGGATATCAATCCGGCGCTTGCGGCGGGGATCAGGGCCGTGTTCGTGCCCCATCTGCATACTTGGACGCTGGAACACGAGGAGCTGCGAGACGGCGGGGACCGGCTGTTGCGACTCGAGCGTTTCGCGGAGCTGCGCGAATACTTCTAGCTACTGCCGGCAGCAGGATTGGGTGGAATTCAAAGCGATCGGCGACGCCGGGCGCGACTGGGTGGAATAGTTTTCTTCCGATAAATTCTTGTAGACCGCGCCGGCGATGCCGGAGGCAACCGGCCCATTCACGCGGCCTCCGCCGGTCAGCAGCACAACCACGACCAGCTTATTGTTGCCCAACTCGTTGTAGGACCCGAACCAGCCCAGGTGGGTTGGAGAGCGGCTGTCCGTGCAGGTTCCCGTCTTGCCGAAAATGGGGTCGGAGGAGGCGTAACTGGCGCGGCGCGCGGTGCCGTACTCGACCGCACCACTCATTCCCGGTTTGATTTGCGGGAGCCAAGGCTGCACGTCCAGTTGGCGCTTCACGCGCGGCACAAACTGATCGATATCTTCCTTGCTGCGCGGGTGCTGGAGATAATAGAGCGTTCCGCCGTTGGCCACGACCGTCATCATGCCGGCCAGCTCAAGCGGCGTCATATAAATGCCTTCGCCAAAACTGGTCATCATGCCGACGCCTGCGCTGGGGGGCGCAGCCGCCAAGGTTCCCGGCTGTTCACCCTCGATGTTCAATCCGGCTTTTTCGCCTAAACCAAACAGTTGGGCGTAATGGACAATCTTGTTGTAGCCCAGCTTGTATCCCACTGAAGAGAAAAATTGATTGTTGGAGTGGGCCAGCGCTTCGGTAAGGTCGATGGAGCGCCGCCGGCTGATCCGCATCAGCGTGCTCTGGTCGATCAAGCCTTCATTCAGACCGGCCAGCGCCGCGACAATCTTGATGGTGGAGCACGGCTGGAAGCCGCTCTTGAGCGCCAGCTTCTGGTTCACGATGGTCAGCAGCCGGCCAGTGCCGGGGTCGACGACTACAACGCTTCCGTTATAGGGACCAAGCGCCTGTACGGCCGCCCGCCGGACTACCAGATCTTCCCCGTCCACCAGATCGCCTTCGGTGGAATCGGCGAATGTCGGCGAATCCCAATTGCCGGAGGGAATGCGTCTCTTGTGAAGCCTGGAAAGATGGCTTACCGGATGATGAGCCGCTAAGACGGTTTTCCTGGTGGTAGTGCGCCGCGCAGCGTGGCCCTTGGCCTTGTGCCGAGTGGCTCCAAACGCGGATCCGGAGATCAGCGCGAAAGCGATAAAGAGGCCAACGAGACGGTTCGTATATGAATGATGCATGTCGTCCCTAATCTAAAAATTAGACTTTCTAAATGTTCCACTTTCACTATCCGGCTGCAACCCGTTCCCACATTATGGGTTATAAGTGGCCTTTCGTCAAGAACTTCGTTATGCGGCAGTCCATCCGCCGTCGATGGTAACTACCGACCCATTCACAAAATCGGCTTCCGAGGACGCCAAGTATAGGGCCATATGCGCGATTTCGGTGGCTTGACCCAGCCGGCCGATCGGCTGTCTCTGTTCTAGTTCGGCGCGGACGGCTTCTTTCTCATGCTTATGGTGTTTTTCAAGATAGCCGTCTACAAAGGGTGTATCGACCGTTCCGGGACAAATACAATTTGCCCGGATTTGTTTGGGGTAATCGACAGCAAGCTGCCGGGTCATGGCGATGACGGCCCCCTTGGTGGCGCAATAGGCGAAACGGCGCTTTACGCCAACCAATCCGGCAACCGAGCCGATGTTCACGATGGCGCCATGGGACTCAATCAGCAGCGGTAGCGCGCTACGGGTCACCAAAAACGTTCCTTCGACGTTGACGCGCATCAGTTTCTCAAAATCTCCTCGAGACGTCTCGTCAATGCTGCCCACCAGCCCGATTCCGGCGTTATTCACCAGGATGTCGAGCTTCGATATGCCGGCGAACATCTGTTGGACGGCTTGCTCATCGGTTATGTCACAAACCCGGACTTCGGCGCCGGGAATCTCCATCGCCAGGTGTTCGGCGCGTTCCCGGTCCAGGTCCACGATGACGATTTTCGCTCCAGCCGACGCGAAAACCCTGCACGTAGCCGCACCGATACCACTGGCGCCACCGGTGATCAGGGCCACCCGGCCGTCCAAACGAAACAAATTGTTCACGTGCATTCCAATTGTAATCCGTGATCCGTACACCCGGCTATAAACGTCGGGCACTTTTCGCGAACGTAACCGTTAGGATAGAATTGATCTGTTCGCTTGGAGTGCCGGGTATGATTAGCTTTCTAAAGCATCGCAACGCGGGTCCGAAAAAAATTACGCCGCTGGGACCGCTCGAAAACAGCGTGATGGAAATTCTTTGGACGCGTGGTGACTGCAATGTTCACGATGTCGTCGAGATTCTGGACCGCCCGCTGGCATACACCACGGTGATGACCACGCTGGACCGGCTTTTCAAGAAAACATTGCTGGACCGGCGCAAAGATGAACGGGCGTTCATCTATTCGCCACGGCTGTCCCGCAAGGAATGGGAAGAGAAACGGGCCGGGGATCTGGTGGCCGGGTTCCTGGATGGGCCGAAGCATTCCGGCGAGGTGTTGATTTCGTGCCTGGTGGAGGCGGTGGGCCAGCATGACGAGGCGCTGCTGGACGAGTTGGAGAGGAAGATCAAGCTGAAACGGGAAGAGCTTGACCGGCAGAGGCAGCCATGAACGTTTCCTACATCTTGCGGCTGGTGTGCCTGTCGTTGGCTTCGTTTTTTCTGATTCATTTGGCGGCCGGACTGTTGGTGTCCCTGGTCTCGCCGGCGGCGGTTCGTTTTTCTTTGCGGATTGGGGCTGGGGGGGCTGCTCGGTTCCTGTTGATTCTACGCCTGTTTCCGGCTGGGGCGGCCTTGCTGCTGGTGACCGGTCTGTGCGTGCCCAGTTATTTGTGGCTTGAGCCGGCGGGGGCAACCGAGGATATCGGGCTGTGGTGTCTGGGGGCGGCTGTGCTGGCCGTCGCCGTCTGGGGCATTTCGGTGGCGCGGGCGGGCCGGGCCGTGGTGGGTTCGTTTCGCTATATTCGCCATTGCCAGGAGGTGGGGCGCCAGGCGGGCGGGGCCATTTGGGTTGTGGAATCCGCCGCGCCGGTTCTGGGGTTGGCGGGGATTATCCGTCCCCGGCTGGTGATGTCGCAAGGGCTGGTGAGTGCGCTGTCTGAGGATCAACTTGCGGTGGTGGTGCGGCATGAGCGGGCCCATGGCGTGTCGCGCGACAATCTCAAGCGGCTGCTGATACTGTTGGCGCCGGATGTATTTCCTTTTGTCCGGGGATTTGGGGCGCTGGAGCGCGGGTGGGCAAAGTTTACGGAATGGTCTGCCGATGATAGGGCTGTGGCGGGTAATTCGCGGCGGTCGCTTTCGTTGGCGGCGGCGTTGGTGCGGGTGGCGCGGATGAGTCCGGCGCCGGAGGGTTCGCCGTTGGTGGCCTCGCTGCTTGCGGATGGGAGGGATTTGTCGGCACGGGTGGATCGCTTGCTGAGTATGTCGATTGCTCCTCAACGAAAGGGTGGCAGGCGAATGCCGTTGTTGGCGGCGGGCGCGACGGTAATGCTGGCGGTTGGTTTGATAGCTGCCGCTCTTGAGCCGTCAACGTTCCATTCGGTGCACGAGCTTCTGGAACATCTCGTCCGGTAGCTAGGGATTCATGGCGACTTGACAGGCGGCGGCCGTTGAAGAGCCTGCTGAATGCACATCAGACTTACGGCCGATACCCAGAGTACGACTGAGGCAATCCCGATGTTGGAGTAGCAGTGCTGGAAATGCCAGCGCTGGTAGTAGGTCGTGATCGCGAGCGTGGTCAGACTCACCAGCGCTATCGCCGGCCCCACTGTGCGATTTCGGAGTCCCTGGACCAAGATCATGATGAATGTCACGATCCACACCAGAGATGAAAGCCGGCAGATCCAGCCAATCTGCTCCCACGCGGCGCAGAGGTCGAAACTGACACCGCCAGGTGGTAGTGAAAGTCCCGCTGGGAGCGGGCGCGTAAGCAAGTGTTCTGGCGTTAGGATCTCCGCCAAAAAAACGGCCAGAACCATAACGCCCATCGCACGATAACTGACCTTCATTCGATCCAATAGACACCGGTAAAATGGAGGTGGTTCCAGACAGGGAAGCTGCTTTGCCGGCGGGCATGACAGCTTCCAATTACGATCTGTGGTAGTAACGACCCGCTTGCGATAGCTTGAAGAGCATGCTTCGGGTACCCCTGCTTCTGATTGCGCTCTCTGCCTTCATTGCCGCGCAGTCGCCTAACACGGCGACGATGATCGTGGTGGTGGCCGATCAAAAAGGCGGCGTGGTGAAGGACGCCAAAGTTTCGGTGGTGAACAATGCGACCGGGGCTGTGCGCGAGGCCGTCTCGGGAGGCGATGGCAGCGCCACTATTCCGGCTCTGTCGCTGACGGGAACCTATACCGTCGGCGTGTCCAAGTCGGGATTCGGCAACGAAGAGCTAAAGGACATCGCGCTGCGCTCGGGCGAGAGCGCGACCCTGACGGTGAAGCTGCGCGTCGGCGCCGAGAAGGCGGAGGTCACCGTCTATGGCACCGCCGAGGGAGTGCGCGCGGATCCGCAGATCGGGCGCCGGCTGGACAGCGCGCAAATCGACGAGACGCCAATTCTGGGCCGAAAGATATCGACGCTGCCGCTGCTCAATTCGGCGTTCCGGCAGGCGAAGGGCACCGGGGATCTCTTCGTCAACCAGACGTACTTCGCCACCGGCGCGGGTTCACGCCGCACCACCACAACCACGCTCGACGGCGCGAACAACGATGAGGGGTGGGGCCGGCAGACGATGATCGCCACCGTGCCGCTGGGGGCTGTCCAGGAAATGACGCTACTCACGAACGCGTTTTCTTCCGAATTCGGCTGGACCGCCGGGCCCGCGTTGAACATCGTCACCAAGTCCGGCACCAACGGTTTGCACGGCGAAGCGCTGTACATGAACCGTCCCGGCGACATGCAGGCGAGTACGTTCTCGACCAGGAACTTCTGCCCACCGTCCGTGCCGAGCTGCGTCACGCCCTCTACGCTCACCGCGATCAACCCGGTGGATATTCCGGATACGCTGAGCCAGATTTCCGGATCGATCGGCGGGCCGATCATCAAGGACAAGACCTTCTTCTTCGCCACGGCCGACTATACGCGGCAGGATCGAACGACGTTTCTCTCGAGCGCCCTGCCGGCGTTCCTATTGCCGGCCGACGGACACCTGGACTACACCGGCCACTACCGCCAGACACTGGTCGATGCACGGCTGGACCACAAGCTGACGGCGAATCAAAACCTGATGTTTCGAATGAACGTCGACCGGTTTGACGACGACAATCCCCAGGACGCGGTGGGCGGCACGAGCGCGCCAAGCGTGGCGCGCAGTTACGCACGGCGGTCATTGACGGGGCAAGTGAATCACACGTGGGTGCTCAATCCGAATCTGCTCAACGAGGCGCGATTTGCGTACCTGAATGGCGATCCGGTGACGCTGTGGCAGGCGCCGACGCTCTCCACCACTTACACGCGCGCCGGGTCTGTGCCGTTCACTATTGGACAGTCGCGATTCTCCGACCTCTTTGGACATCAAGCTCAGTTCTCGGACACCTTGTCGTGGTCGCGCGGCAAGCACTATCTGCGCTTCGGCGCAAGCGTGATTCATCACACCTCAGGCGGCACGGGAAGCGAGCCAGGCACCGCGATCCTGGGCACGTTCACGTTCAAGAACACGACGACGGCGCCGTTCGATCAATTGACGCTGGGCGACGTGCAGCAGTACACGCAGCCGATCAACTTTGGGATCAGCAGCTACAATCTGCCGCAGTGGCTCTATGCCTTCTTCGTGCAGGACAACATCCGCCTGCGCCGCGATTTCACCGTCGACCTGGGGCTGCGCTACGACCGGCAGACCTTGACCGACGGGACGAAGGACTTCGCGCCGCGCGTTGGCTTCGGCTGGCATCCGGGCGGCGATTCGCGCACCTCGATTCGCGGCGGCTACGGCATGTATTACACGCAGATTCAATCCAATTTAATCGCCGGCTATTTGGTGAACGGGCTGGACGGATTGACGACCTACACCGCGGTTCCCGGGCAGCTCGGTTTCCCGACCTGTCTCGCGGGAGCATGCCTGCCGCTATCGTTCGATCCGAAGACGCTGCCGGCTTCGGAATTACCTGCGCGCGACATCACGATCGGGGCAGGCCGGCGGGATTTTTACAAGGCTCAGTTCGCGAAATACGGGCTGAACTTCGACCTGCTGCCGAACTATCCCGACAAGCTTCTGAATCCGCGCAGCCAGGTAGTATCTATCGGAGCGGAGCGTGAACTGGCAAAGGGTTTGTTCGCCGGCGCCGACTACGTGCATCAGCATTGGACAGACCTGGACCGGAACGTCGATCTGAACGCGCCATCCGCGATCGACCGCACCGTCACCCCCACGCGGAGCGTCGCGTTGGCGAATAACAGCCGTCCGATCCTGCCGGTGAATGGCGGCGTGCGCCAGGTCAACGTGCTGATGAATCTCGGCGTCGCCGATTACGATGGATTGCAGACGCAGGTCAGCTACCGCGGCAATTCGCGAATGTACGCCGCGGTCAGCTACACGCTTTCCAAGGCGACCAACACCACCGAGCCGGACGGCAACGGCATCAACCCGGACCAGAGCACCATCACCCGGCTCGACGAGGTGGAACGCGGACCGAGCGTTCTGGATCAACGTCATCGCGCGGTGATCACATTCCTGTACCGGCTGCCGTTCCACATCAGCGCCGGCGCCTTGATGCAGTTCGCGTCCTCGCGGCCGTTCAACGCCACGACGGGCGTGGACAACAACGGCGACGGCGCGAACAACGACCGGCCCATAATTAACGGCAAGGTTATCGGCAAGTCGGCGTTCCGCGGCACGCCGACGTCCGACGTGGGACTCTTCGTGGAGGGGCGCGTGAAGACGTCGGAGCGTACGTCCATCCTGCTCAGGTTGGAGGGCTTCAATCTTTTCAATCATGGGAACTACCTGGGCCGGGGGCAGACGATATACGGGGACACGGGCACGCCGCTTCCGACGTTCGGTCAGCTTGTGGCAGTGGGAGCGGCGACGACGAACGCGCTACCGGCGTTTGCCAATGTCGATCCGCCGCGGATGTTCCAGTTGCAGGTGCGGTTTATTTTTTGATTCAGCGAAGTTGACGGTCTGAAGAAAAGTGGGTGAATCGCTTGCAGATTTTGCAAGCGTCGTCAGGCTCCTTTTCCAATAGCTCGAGACGAATGGGTTTGTCGTCGGCGCGGTCGAGATCCAACGCTTCGGAGTGGAAGTGATAGTCGCGTTCGTCGATGTGAGCGAACAGAACGTAAGGACGCCCCTCCACGCCGGTTAGCGAGAAACGGCCGTCCGATTTTGTTCGAGTGGAATCGACCTGGCTGGACTCCCGCGGATAGCCGAGGTCCATCAACATGACGTCGGCCTTGGCGGGCGAGCCGCTGGGCCAGACGACAGTTCCGGTGACGGTGAGTGGCCGCGGAGTTGGTGGAAGTCTGAATTCGAGGTTTTCGATTTTCTGTCCCGGTTCGAGATGGAGCACTTGGGCCGCGGCACGATCCGCGACGCCGGGATAATAGCTCCGCGGGTAAGGCACTCGATTTCCAGACCAATCGCGGGCGTTGGGTGGCGACTTCAGGTTGAATCCGAGAACATAGTCACCCGCTTCGAGCTTGCTCTGACTGAAATTTCCGTCCTTGCCGGTGAAATCCCGCACCAGCGGACTCGGCTGCCCGGTTGGTGGGACGGCCTCGATATCGACGAGGACGCCTGGAACCGGCTTTCCGTCCGAGTCGGTCAGCCGCCCTTCGATCGAGCCGGTTCGGATGGAGAGGAAATTTTCCTGCACGCAAGCGCCCGCACTTAGATCGAATTTTCGCGAGTTGCGTTCCGGCGCTGCATTTGGCAACGTGGCCGCGATCTCGTAAGAACCGGGCAATAGGCCAGTCAGCTCGTAGGCTCCCTTTTGATCGGTGACTACTTTCCACGACTTTCCTTCGGATTTTAGGACGATGGGAACGTCGGGTACCGGTTTTGTGACGCGACCGATAATGCCGTGATCCCAAGGGTCGCGAGTGACGAAGCCGAAGACTTGGGACAGCATTGTGCCGGACTTCAAACCACGAAGGTAGTCGAGCTCTTCCGCGCGCATTTCAAGCGGCCCGGTGCCGGAACACGCTCCGGTTTTGAGCCGATGCGAATCTTTGTCCCGTTCGGCATAAATCAGGTAGGACTTGTGCTCCTGGAAATTGATTTCGCAACTGGAGAGGCCGGTGATGAATTCGACCTCCTGCTCCGCGATACCGCGGAAC
>DATDHK010000438.1:0-4790 GCA_036521635.1 Bryobacteraceae bacterium
GATAAGGGTGTGTCTGAGGGCGCGAAGCCGCTGTTGGACGGCCGTTCCACAGGCCGGGGCCGCGACGGATTTTTCCTCGGGCCGACAATCTTCGACAACGTGCGCCCGGAAATGACCATCGCGCGCGAAGAGATCTTTGGGCCGGTTCTCTCGGTTATTCGCGTCAAGAACCTCGACGACGCGATTGCGCTGGTGAACAGCTCCCGCTTCGGCAACGCGACTTCGATTTTCACCGGCAGCGGGAAAGCCGCCCGCGAGTATTCCGCGAAAGTGGAAGCCGGCATGGTAGGCATCAACCTCGGCGTGGCCGCTCCAATGGCTTTCTTCCCATTCGCAGGCTGGAAAAATTCATTCTTCGGCGACCTGCACGCCCACGGCAAGGACGCGGTGATGTTCTACACGGAGCAAAAGGTATTGATGACGCGGTGGTTCTAACAATCCGCTCGCGCCGCGTGGTCTTGCCCGATGGCGTGCGCCCCGCGTCAATCGAAATCAGCGACGGACGAATCACCGCCATTGGCTCGTTTCCTGCCGTTGTCGACGCCGGCGAAAAATACATCCTCCCCGGCCTGATCGACACGCACGTCCACATCAACGAGCCTGGCCGCACCGAGTGGGAAGGCTTCCAGACCGCCACGCGCGCCGCGGCGGCGGGCGGCTATACAACGCTGGTCGACATGCCGCTCAACAATCTGCCAGAAACAACCACGGTAGAGAATCTGCGCGCCAAGGAGTCAGCGGCGCGCGGGCAGTGCGCCGTCGATTATGGATTCTGGGGCGGCGTAGTCGCGGACAACCAGCAACACATCGGTGCGCTCGCCGCTGCCGGCGTGCTCGGATACAAATGCTTTTTGGTCCATCCCGGCATCGACGGATTCACCATGGTGAATCGCACTCATCTCGAAGCCGCGATGCCTCTCGTGGCCAAGACCGGTCTGCCGCTGCTGACTCACGCCGAATTGCCCGGCCCTATTGACGAGGCGACCAACAAATTGCAGCACAGCGATTGGAAACAATACTCCACCTATCTGGCTTCGCGGCCGGACGCCGCCGAAGTGGAAGCGATCCGCATGATGATCGGTCTGAGCCGGCGATTTGGATGCCGCGTTCACATCGTGCATCTGTCGTCAGTGGAAGCCCTCCCGGATTTGAAAGCCGCGCGCGCCGAAGGCTTGCCGGTCACGGTGGAGACCTGCCCGCACTATCTGCACTTCGACGCCGAACAAATAGCCGATGGCGCGACCTTGTTCAAGTGCGCTCCACCGATCCGGCCGCGCGCCAATCGCGAGCGATTGTGGCAGGCCCTCAACGAGGGCGACATCGACTTGATCGCCACCGACCATTCGCCGTGCTTGCCAGAGATGAAAACGCGCGGTGACGGAAGTTTCCGCGAGGCCTGGGGTGGCATAGCGTCGCTGCAACTGGCGCTACCCGTGATATGGACCGAGGCGCGGCGCCGGACCATTCCAATCGAGAAAATAGTTCGCTGGATGAGCGAGCAACCCGCCAAACTTGCGGGACTCGATCATCGCAAAGGCGCAATCAAAGTGGGCCACGATGCCGACTTGGTGATCTTCGACCCGGACGCACGTTCACGAGTGGACCCGGCGCGTCTGCAGCATCGTCATCCCATCACGCCGTACGCCGGCGAGATGCTGCAAGGCGCAGTGGAAACGACCATCCTCCGCGGAAGCAAAATCTACGACAGTGGAACCTTCCCAAACGAACCAAACGGCGAACAATGCGCCACAGTAAAGTAGAGGAATAATGTTTCAGACCGTCGGCAAACCGGTACCCCGGAAAGAAGGCCGGCAAAAAGTCACGGGTGAATCCAAGTACGTGGACGACATCTCGTTTCCGGGGATGCTGCACGGCGTGACAGTTCGCAGCCCGTTGCCCCGCGGGCGGATACGCAACATCGAATTCGCCGGCGATCTTCCCTGGCACGAATTCACCATTGTCACCGCCCAGGACATTCCCGGCGAGAACTACGTCGCATTGATCGTGGACGACCAACCCTATCTCGCCGCCGAATTTGTAAATCACGCCGAAGAGCCGGTGCTGCTGCTGGCGCATCCCGACAAGTATCTGGTGGAGAAAGCCCGCTGCGCCGTCCACTTGGACATCGAACCGCTCCCGCCTATTTTCACCATTGAAGCCTCGCTGGCGAAAGAACAAATCGTCTGGGGCACGGACAATGTTCTGAAAACCTTCACCGTCGAAAAAGGCGCGGTTGACGATGTCTGGGCAGATGCGGCCCACATCGTTGAAGGCGAGTATCGAACCGGCGCGCAGGAACAGCTCTACATCGAACCCAACGGCATCATCGCCATCGCGAATCCCGAGGAAGGCATCACCATCTGGGGCTCCATGCAGTGTCCGTATTACATACACAAAGCGCTGCTGAAGCCGTTTCAATTGCCTCCCGAAAAGATCCGGGTGATTCAGATGGAAACCGGCGGCGCGTTTGGCGGCAAGGAAGAATATCCGTCGATCCTGGCCGGGCACGCCGCGCTGCTCGCGTGGAAATCCGGCAAGCCGGTGAAGATGATCTACGATCGCGCCGAAGACATGGCCGCCACCACCAAGCGGCATCCGTCGCGTACACGCATTCGCGCGGCGGTATCGCCGGAAGGTAAATTGCTGGGCCTGGATATCGAGTTCGTCATCGACGGCGGCGCGTACGCCACATTGTCTTCGGTGGTGCTCTCGCGTGGGACCATTCACGCCGCCGGTCCGTACAATTGCCCGAATGTCAGAATTCGCAGCAAAGCGGTTGCGACCAATGCGCCGCCGCACGGGGCGTTTCGTGGATTCGGCGCGCCACAAAGTATCTTCGCGCTCGAACGCCACATGAATAAAGTGGCGCGGGTACTTGGCATTGCGCCGGAAGAATTCCGCCGCCGTAACTTCCTGCATACCGGCGAGACTACGGCAACCGGACAGACGATCCGGGAGGCGATCGATCTTGAAGCTTTGCTCGATCGCGCGCTGGAGCTTTCGGACTATCACGCCAAAACCAAAGCCTTCGCCAAAGAGAACGAGCGGAGCCGCGTGAAGAAGGGCATCGGATTTTCATCCTTCATGCACGGCGCGGGTTTCACTGGGTCCGGCGAGCGCTACCTCGAATCCATCGCGGGCGTGGAGGCGACAGCCGATGGGCGCGCGCGGATTTTGGTATCGAGCACGGAAATCGGACAGGGGACAAACACAATCCTCGCGCAAATCGCAGCGGAAACTCTGGGCATCGATTACGATTGCGTAGACCTGGCTCAACCGGACACGAGTGAAGTGCCGAACAGCGGCCCCACCGTGGCGTCGCGCACGTGCATGGTGGTTGGGAAGCTGGTGGAGTCCGCGGCAATCGGCCTGAAACAGACGCTCGTCAATGCGGGACTTCTTGAGGAAAACAATTTCGCGGAGGCCTGTGCGCGTTACATCGCCGAGTTCGGACCGCTGAAATCGTTCCGTCAATATCAGGCGCCGCCCGGAATTTTCTGGGACGACGAAACCTATCGCGGCGACGCCTACGGAGCGTTTGCATGGGCGGTTTACGTCGCCGAAGTTTCGGTGGACACCTTGACATATGAAATCAAGGTGAACGATTTCGTCGCGCTTCAGGAAATCGGCCGCGTCATCCATCCGGTGCTTGCGGCGGGACAAATAGAGGGCGGCGTAGCGCAGGGCATCGGCTACGCGGTATTCGAAAACGTCGTGTGGAAAGACGGCCGGATGGCGAATAGCCAGATGACCAACTACATCATGCCCACCTCGGTGGATGTCCCGGACATCCGGGTTTATTTCGCGGAGAATCCCTACGCGTACGGCCCGCTGGGCGCGAAGGGGATTGGCGAGCTTCCCATGGATGGTCCTGCGCCGGCGGTGCTCAACGCCATCGAGAATGCGATCGGCGTTGCCGTGAACGAAATCCCGCTGATGCCGGAAATGCTGATGGAGGATCTGCGAGTGGAGGCGGCGGTTGGGTAAAGTGCGCATCGATTTTCGTGTGAACGGGTCCGCGCATTCCGTGGATTCTTATCCCATGGCGCGTTTGCTGGATGTGCTTCGCGGACAAATCGGCCTCACCGGAACCAAGGAAGGATGTGGCGAGGGCGAGTGCGGCGCTTGCTCGGTTCTGCTGAACGGCGAGTTGGTGAATAGCTGCCTGGTGCCGGTGCTGCAAGTGGCCGGATGTGAAATCCTGACCGTGGAAGGCTTGGCGGAAAATGGACGGCTGCATCCGCTGCAACAGGCTTTCGCCGAAACCGGCGGCGCGCAATGCGGAATCTGCACGCCTGGAATGATACTGGCCGCGCGCCAGCTCCTGGACAGATTTCCGCATCCCACCGATCAACAGATTCGTATCGGACTGGCCGGCAATTTGTGCCGCTGCACCGGGTACCAAAAGATTTTCGATGCAGTCCGGCGAGCCGCGACCATAGGGAGCGGTTGACATGAGAGCCTATGTCCCCGACTACGATTTAGTCGCCCCCGAGAGCCTGGCCGAAACCCTTCGCCTGATATCGCGCGAGCCTGGCGTATGGCGTCCCATCGCGGGCGGCACGGACTTGATGGTTTTGTTCGAAGCGGGCAAATTGCCATTCCACAAATTGGTGAGTCTTTCGCGGATCGCCGAGCTGCGGGGATTGACGGCCAGCGAATCGCACGTGACGCTCGGCGCGCTCACCACGTACACCGACGTACAGCGAAGCGAAGTTATGCAGCGCGAGTTTCCTCTGCTGGTGAAGGCCGCCGGTTGGACCGGCGCGGTGGCCACGCAAAACCGGGGA
>DATDHK010000439.1:0-11462 GCA_036521635.1 Bryobacteraceae bacterium
CATCTCGGGCTTAAATCGAAAGGTCAGACGCAACGGACGAATCGAGTCGATCTCGAAGAGCACGATGGCTGCCGCGGCCATGTCGCCGCGCGGAGCTAGCATTCGTTGCTTCACTGTGAAGGCTGCGTGCGAATACGTGATGGTGGTTATCGCCGGCGTGACTTCAATGACGGCGGCTAACGCAGTAACGTCGATCGGGACGGGATAGTCGGCGAGCTCGGCGGCGATCCGGAATCCGCTCAAGATTTTTACCGGATGCAGCCAGGCTTCGAAGGTCCCGTTCTGTTCGCCGAATATCGCGCCTCGCTCACCTGCAACCGTAAATGGTTTGCCGGCTTCGGCTGGTCGAGTGATGGAGAGTGCGCCGGCAGGAAGTGGAAAGCGGCGGATGGGATGCAGGGCCGCTGGTTGCTGCGCTAGTCCGGCGAACGCGGCGATCAGCCAAAGCACCAGCGGAAAGTTTCTCATAGAACGAAACATAGTATTTATGTGGGGCAGGTTGGTAACCTGCCGCCGATTGTAAATCGGCCCGCGAATATTCTGGACCAGAACAAAGCGGATTTTCAATCCGCGGCAGGTTACCAACCTGCCCCACAAGTTGCGCTAGAGGCCGCCGAGCACGCGCTCCATATCCTTTGGCTTGAAGCCGAATGGACCCGGCGCGCTCTTGAAAGCCACGCGGCCCTGAGCGTCGATTATGTACAATCTGTCGGGCCAACCGGTGTACGCCGCTTCGATTCTATCGTCCACGTTATCGATTAGCGCTGGAATCTTGATGTTCAATTTTCGAACACAGCTCTCGGCAACGGCGGTCCGTTCTTCAGATGTTTTTGGATCGGTGAAAACTACGTTCTGACGGACATTCACCGCCATCTGCCAGGCATTGCTGGGATGCGCCTCGCGGATATACACCACAAAGAACGCAGCTCGCTCATGATAGCGATCGTACAATGCATTGAGCTCGGGAACCTCCCGGCGAAAGGGTGGTCAAGTATAGCTGCCGAATACGAGCACAACGGGTTTCTGCCGGCGAAACGACGAAAGCCGCACCGAGGTATCGCCGTTCAAACTCTTGAGCGAAAAATCAGGCGCTTCCTGGCCTACCTGCAAATCTCCCGCGCGCGCGCTCATCCACAAACTCTCGAACGGCAACACCATGAATGCGATCGGCGGCATCTTGGCCATGATCGAACCGAACACGCCCGGCGGCTGCCGCATGGCGATTGCCAAGCCGGCTACCAGCGCTCCATAGAGAAGCACCAGTACCAGAAAGATCCTCAGGATGATGCGCATTTGGAAATCCCGTTATTTGTTCTTTGACTCTATCAAGTATTCTAATGGGATCTTAGGGGGTTGTCCGATGAAACCGATGTTCCTTCCGGACGTTGAGCAGAATCCGCAACCGGGGCGATACCGCGACGCTATTCAAATGATGCGTGCGAACGGCGCCGAATATCCGCGGATTTGGCACATGTTCGGCTTTCGTCCGGAGGCGACGGAGCACCTTGCGCGCTTTACGCAGGAGATCATGCGAGGGCCGTCTCCATTGAGTCCGGGGATGCGCGAATTGATTGCGGCCTACACTTCCAATCGCAACGAATGCCCATTTTGAATAAAATCGCACGCCGCAGTTGCGGCGGAATTGCTGGAGAGCGAAGAGTTGGTGGCAGGCGTGTTGCAAGATCTGGAAGGCTCGCAGTTGGACGAAAAACACAAAGCCCTGTTTCGGTTTGTCGACAAGGTAAATCGCCGTTCGCCGGAAATCACGACCGAAGATATGCAGCCTTTGTACGATTTGGGCTGGACCGATGAAGCGATTTACTATGCAATTACGGTGTGCGCCTTGTTCAATTTCTATAATCGATGGATCGATGCGAGCGGCGTGCATGCGCTCTCAGACGAAGCGCACCGCGCGGGCGGAAAGCGGATGGCCGCGCATGGTTATACGGGGTAGCTTGGAAACATGAAGCGGCTTGTCTGGATTTCCGGGCTGGTTTTGTTGGCGGCCGGCGGCGAGGCATGGATCGCGCGCGCGCAAGTGAACCGGAATCAGGAGCGGCTGTGGCAGCTCCGCAACATCGGAAAAGCCTTCTACGAGAATCCCACGACGCAGAAAGAAGCGGTCCGAGAGTTTCTGCTGGCGCTGCAGCTTGCGCCCGGATCGGCGCGGGAGCGGTTGAACTACGGGCTTGCGTTGTTGCGCGCCGGAGACACACAGAACGCGGTTCGCGAATTAGAGAAAGTGCAGAAACAGGACCCGGCGTTGCCGCACACCTGGTTCAATCTCGGCGTAACGTTCAAGAAGAATGGCGAGTTCGATCGAGCGCTTTCGGAATTTCGGGAATTCGCCCGGCTGCTTCCGAAAGAGCCGGTGGCGCATTATCAGGTGGGGTCGCTGCACAAGCTGAAAGGCGATGTGACCGCGGCCGTGCGTGAATTCGAAATTGCACGGAATCTGAATCCACATCTGGCGGCGCCGCACTTTCAGCTCTACGGAATGTACCGGCAATCAGGCCGGGCGCAGGACGCCACGCGCGAACTGGGGCTGTTTCAAGCGTTGAAGAAGGAACAGGAGGGCGCCGCGGTTCCTGAGGACATGGAGTGGTGCGCTTACGCCGAGATCTACGACCCGATTGATGCGCCGCCGCCCGCGCCGTTGAGCGTGGCAGTCTATCGCGACGAAAAAATCGCGGATGGGTTCGGCGGGCAGCCGTCCGGCGTGGCCGTGCTCGGGCGCGATCTGATTGCATGGTCGCCGGCGCGGGTGGCGCTTTTTCGAAACGGCAAGACGCCTGTCGCGGATTCCGGTCTCGAAGGTTTGCGGGACGTGGTGTTCATCGCGCCGGGCGACTTTGACAATGACGGACTACTCGATCTTTGTGTGATCACATCGCGCGGCGCTTTGCTGTATCGCAACGTCAACGGCCGCTTTCAGAAACAGGCCGATCTCGCCGCCGGATCATTTCGAAAGGCGCTGTGGGTGGACTTCGATCACGACTACGATGAGGATTTGCTGCTGATCGGAAACGATTCGCGGCTGCTGCGCAACAACGGTCAGGCCGGGTTCAGCGACGAATCGAAACGCTTTCCGTTCGTGGCCGGCCGGGCGTTGGACGCTGTCAATTTCGACTGGCAGCCGGACACTCCGGGGTTCGACATTGTTGTCTCGTATGAGGATCGGGCTGGTGTTATTTATCGCGACAAGCTGGGCGGCGTGTATGAGGCGGTACCGCTACCGGAACTTCCCGCTGGCGCGCCTTCGCTGATTGCCGAAGATGTGAATCGCGACGGCCGGACCGATCTCGCCGCGCTTCCGGCTTTGGTGCTTTTGAATCGGCCAGGCAAGTTCGAGCGAGCGGCCGTGCCGAACCTCGCGGGTTCGGTGTTTGCGGAATTTCGGGGAATTGGCAGGCTGGATCGCGCGCGAATTGCGGCGGACGGGTCGCTGCACATCGACCGCGACGTTACCCCGAATTATGGCAACTGGATTGAAGTTGTATTGACGGGCGTAAAGAATCCGAAAATCTCTTTGAACGCTAAGGTCGAAGTAAAAGCTGGGAGCGATTATCAGAAGGCCACCTATGCCGGACTGCCGTTGGTTTTCCGGCTGGGACAGCGTGCAACAGTTGACACAGTGCGAATCACGTGGCCAAACGGATTGGTGCAAAATGAGCGCACGCCGCTGGTGAACAAAATTCGCACCATCAAAGAGGCGCCGCGCCTGGCGGGGTCATGCCCGATGATCTTCACGTGGAACGGCGAGCGCTTCGAGTTCATCACCGATGTGCTTGGCGTTGCGCCGCTCGGCGCCAGCTCGGCGGACGGCGAATATTTTCCGGTGGACCACGATGAGTATGTCTCCATTCGCGGCGAGTCGTTGAAGCCGCGCAATGGCCAGTATGAGATTCGGGTAACCGAAGAGCTGCGGGAGGTGTCGTACATCGATCAGATCAAGCTCATCGCACTCGATCATCCGGCCGCCATCGACGTTGTTACCAACGAGAAATTCAAGTCGCCGCCGTTTCCTGAGTTCCGGTTGTTTGGTGTCGACCGGCGCGTCTATCCTATATCCGCGCGCGATTCGCAGGGCAACGATGTCCGGGCAGCGCTGCTGAAGCGGGACCACGTGTATCCGGATTCCTTCCAGCGCGATCACGCCGGAGTTGCGGAGCTGCATTCTCTCGACCTTGATTTCGGCAGCGCGGCCCCGGAAAATCGCGCCGTGCTGATCCTCAACGGGTGGGTGGACTGGGCCGACGGCAGCACTTTTCTTGCCGCTTCTCAGACGCATCACGACCTGGTGTTCCCGTATTTGCAGGTGCGGGACGCCGCCGGTAATTGGAAGACGGTTGTGGAAGACATGGGGATGCCGTCGGGGAAGCCGAAACCCATGGCCGTGGATCTGGCCGGCAAGTTTCTTTCCGCATCGCGGCAGGTGCGCATCGTCACCAACCTGTGCGTGTATTGGGACGAGATTTTTCTGGTGGAGAACAATGCCGCGCCTCCCGTAAGAATGACGGCGCTGCCGATCGAGTCGGCCGATCTGCACTTCCGCGGCTTCTCGAAAGCGGCCATTCATCCAGAACGTAAACAGCCGGAAATGTTCGATTACCAGACGGTAAGCCTGACGTCCATGTGGAATCCGACGCCGGGGAAATATACCCGATACGGTCCAGTGGAGAAACTGCTGGCGGAGATTGACGATCGAATGGTGGTCATGGGGTCGGGCGATGAGATCGGGTTGCTTTTTGATGGTGCGGGTCTGCCGCCGGCGCCAACCGGGTGGAAGCGCGATTTTCTTTTGCTGGTGGACGGCTGGGCGAAGGATGCGGACGCCAATACGGCGTTCTCGCAGTCCGTGCTGCCGTTACCATTTCATGGTATGAGCCGCTATCCTTATCCCGTGGGCGAGAGTTTTCCCGGCGACGCGGCGCACGTCGATTATGTAAAAGAGTACCTGACGCGGCCGGCTTTGCGATTGATCCGTCCGCTCAGCGGCGCAACGGAGTAACACATGGGAAAGCGGACCACCACGGCGCTAGCGATCCTGATCGTGAACAGCGCGTACATCGCGGCGTTTCCGCAGCCGACTGTCTTCTATATGGCCAACGTCGTGCTGCACCTGTTACTTGGAATCGGCCTGATGGTTGCGGCGCTCGTGTTGCTGCGCCGCTTCCGCTGGGCGAGCGTGATGCTTCTGGCCGCCGGTCTGCCCGCTATTTATCTTGCGGTTCGCGGCAACACGCTGGATCATCGCGCGATCCTGTGGCTGCATGTTGCACTGGCCGTTGCGGCCGTAATCGCAATCGGCCTGCGGAGCGGGCGCGCGTATTGGCTCGCCGCATCCATGCTCATTCTGTTGCCAACCACCGCCGCCATATACAAGCGCGTGCATCCCAACCCGGACGACCGGATCGTGAATCCCGTGACGCCGCCGTTGTCGATGGATGAAGAGGGCGCCGGCGCACGATCGCCATTCGCGCCTTCGGCCGCGCAGACCGATACGGGCAACATCATTCCATCTAACTTTTTCATGGACTCCGAAGCTTGCGGCCAATGCCACAAGGACATCTACGAACAATGGAAAAGCTCCGCCCACCACTTCGCGTCCTTCAACAACCAGTTTTATCGGAAGTCGATCGAGTACATGCAGGACGTGAATGGCACGCGGTCCAGCAAATGGTGCGCGGGCTGTCACGATCATGCGGTCTTTTTCAACGGCCGTTTCGATCGCCCGATTCGCGAGCAGATCGACACGCCCGAAGCGCAAGCGGGGCTTGGATGCATGTCGTGCCACTCCATCGTGCACGTCGCCAGCACGATGGGCAACGCGGACTTCACGGTCCGCTATCCGCCGCTGCACGAGATCGCCTCCAGCCACAATCGCTTCGTGCAGGCAGCGGACTCCTTCCTCACGTATCTGAATCCCGAGCCGCATCGCCAGACGTTCATGAAGCCGTTCATGCGCCAGTCGGAATTTTGCGCCGCGTGTCACAAGGTGCATCTGGATGTTCCGGTGAACAATTATCGCTGGGTGCGCGGCTTCAACGATTACGATAACTGGCAGGCCAGCGGCGTTTCCGGGCAGGGCGCGCGCTCGTTCTACTATCCCGCGCAAACTTCGGGCTGCGCGGATTGCCACATGCCGCTGGTGGCCTCGCACGATCCCGGCAATCACGGCGGCAAAGTGCACTCGCACCGATTCCCGGCCGCCAACACCGCGCTTGCGCTTGTGAATCGGGACGAGGAGCAAATGCGCACCGTGGAGCAATTCCTGAAGTCGGGATTTATCAGCGTGGATATCTTCGCGGTCTCGCCAGTGGACGGGACGAAAGGCGCGACTCCAATGGTGCGGCGCGGCGATGCCATCCAGGCCAATTCCACGTTCGCGGTGGGCGAGGAGGCGGAACAGAAAAATGCAGTGGCGATCCGCGAAGTCGGCAAGATCGCGGCGCCGATCGATACGGCGGGAACGGCGGTGGAACCCGGTTCAGATGTGCGGGTGGACGTCGTAGTGCGCACGCGGAAGATCGGTCATTTCTTTCCCGGCGGCACGGTCGACTCGTTCGATGTGTGGCTTGAGCTGCAGGCGCGCGACGCCGACGGTAATGTGATTTTCTGGAGCGGCCGCGTGGAAGACAACGGCAAAGGCCCGGTGGAACCCGGCGCGCATTTCTATCGTTCCTACCAGCTTGACGGCCAGGCAAATCCTATCAACAAGCGCAATGCGTGGCAGACGCGCAGTCTGTTGTACGTGCGTTTGATTCCGCCAGGCGCGGCGGATGTGGCGCATTATCGCGTACGCATTCCGAAGGGCGCGCGCGGGCCGATTCATTTAACCGCGAAACTGAATTATCGAAAGTTCGCGTGGTACTACACTCAGTTTTCTTTCGCCGGTGAGCCTCGGCCCGGGCAGGATGCAGCGCTGCTGAGTAAAGATCACAACGGACTGGAATACCAGTTTTTGCCGGCCTCCATTCCACGGAACGTGTCGGGCCAGATCCGCGATCAGATCCCCGATCTGCCGATCATTACGCTTGCGACGGCTAGCCAGAATCTGCCGTTGGGCAAGTCCGCATGGGCGCCCGTTGTTCGAAAGCAAGACCGCGAGCGGTGGAATGATTGGGGCATCGGCCTGCTACTGCAAGGCGATCTGAAAGGCGCGGAGTATGCGTTCCAGCGGGTAACCGAGGCCGAGCCGGAATATGCCGATGGGTGGCTGAACGTGGCGCGTGCTCTCATTCAAGAAGGCGAGACTGAAGCTGCGAAACCGTACATTGAAAAAGCGCTGAAGGTCAATTCCGAGCTGGGCCGAATTTGGTTTTTCAAGGCGGCCACTCAGCGGGCCGATGGCGACTACGATGGCGCGCTGAAGTCTTTGGGGGTTGCCCGATCGAAGTACCCACGGGATCGCGTGGTGGGGAACGAAATCGGGCGGATGCTGTTTCTCAAACGCCAGTACGCGGCCGCTGTAGATGCGCTGAAACAAGTGGCCGCTGTAGATCCCGAGGACGTCCAAATGCATTACACGCTGATGCTCTGCTATCGCGGCCTGGGCGATACGGCCGCAGCCGCACGCGAGGAAAAACTGTTTCGAAGATTCAAGGCCGATGAGGCTGCGCAATCGATCACGGAGAAACGGCGAAGGATCAGCGCGGAGGACAACAACGAGCGCCAACCGATCCACGAACATGAGAGCGCCGTGAAGCCGGAGGCGAGATGAAGCAGCGGTGGTGGGTCGCTGCAATCGCGCTGATAGGTGCGTCAGCGCCCGTGAGTAGCCCGGTGTTCACGGACGTGACCGCGCAAGCCGGGATTCGTTTTGTACACAACGCCGGGCGTTCGGGCAAAAAGTACCTTCCTGAAACTTTGGGCTCAGGCTGCGCTTTCTTCGACGCGGACGGCGACGGCTGGCCCGACATCCTGCTGATCAACGGCAAGGATTTCACTCCACGCGGGCGCAAGACTCTGCCTGCTCTGTATCGCAACAACCGCGACGGCACGTTCACCGACATCACTGCCGGCAGCGGCCTGGACGTCGAGATGCACGGAATGGGCGTGGCGATCGGTGACTTCGATAACGACGGCCGCGACGATGTGTATATCACCGCGCTGGATGGCGACCATCTGTTTCGCAATCTTGGCAGCGGCAAGTTTCAAGACGTCACCAAGACCGCGGGCATTCAAAACGCGAGCTTCGGAACCAGCGCCGCGTGGCTCGATTACGATCGCGATGGCAAGCTGGATCTGTTCGTCGCGAATTACGTGCAGTGGACCCCTGCCAACGATTTGTGGTGCTCACTGGATGGCGCGAGCAAATCCTACTGCACGCCGGAATCCTACAAGGGAACACGGGCGCGGCTGTTTCACAATCTCGGCGGCGGGCGTTTTGAAGACGTCGCCGAGCGTGCTGGATTGGGTGATGCGAACAGCAAAGCGCTGGGCGTCGCCGTGCTCGACTACAATGGCGACGGTTGGCCCGACCTCTTCGTCGCCAACGATACGCAGCCCAACAAGCTGTATCGCAATCTCGGCAACGGCTCGTTTAAAGAGGAAGGAATGCCGGCCGGCGTCGCCTATGCCGAAGATGGAACAGCGCGCGGCGCGATGGGGGCGGATGCCGCCGACTATGATCGCAGCGGCCGCCCGCACCTGCTGGTCGGCAATTTTTCGAACCAGATGCTTGGGCTTTACCACAACGAGGGCAATGGGCTGTTCGTGGATGAAGCGCCTTCATCCACTGTCGGCCGCGCCAGTCTGCTATCGCTTAGTTTCGGCGTCTTCTTTTTCGATTACGACCTGGATGGGTATCCGGACATACTCGCGGCCAACGGGCACATCGAAGACGAGATCGGGCGCGTGCAGCCGAAGGTCAGTTATCGCGAAGCGCCGCTATTATTCCGCAATCTCGGGAATCACAAGTTCGAGAACGTGACCGCACAATTGGGGCCGGCGTTCAACCGGCCGATTGTCGCGCGCGGCGCGGCCTACGCGGATTTCGATCGCGACGGCGACCTGGACGTGTTGATCTCGACGAACAACGGCCCGGCCTACCTGTTTCGCAACGATGGGGGCAATCGCAATCACTGGTTGAATGTCCGGCTGGTGGGGACGCGCTCGAATCGCGATGGCATCGGGGCTGTGGTGCGCGTGCAAAGCGCGGGCGGAAAGCAGTGGAATATGGTGCGCAGCGGGTCCAGCTATTGCTCGCAGAGCGATCTGGCGCTGACTTTCGGTTTGGGCAAGGACACGTCCGCGATCGTGGACGTAGAGTGGCCAAGTGGCGCCCGGCAGCAATTCAAGGATGTGCCAGCCAACAAGTTCCTCACCATCGACGAGAGCCGCGGAATCCGCTGAGTTATTTTTTGTGCTCACTCCTCGATTTTGACGAAACGGTCCGCGGCCACGTTGGTGAGTTGCTGCACTCTGCCGCGCGGCCAGCGGATCTCGATGGAGTCGATCTGCTTCTCCGAACCCAGCCCGAAGAAAACGCGTTTTTCGCTCGACGAGATGAACCCCACACTTACGGATACGTGATTGTAGAGGACGCGGCCGGAGCCCGTTGTCAGCTTGACCTTCGCGCCGATGGCGTCACGGTTGCTCACCCGGCCGACCAGCTCCAGCACCACCCAGTGATTGCCGCTATCCGCCGAGTTCATGAGAATACGGGGCGGCTCGTTCAAAGACGTGACCACAATGTCGGGGAAGCCATCGTTATTCAAATCCCCAAATGCCGACCCGCGCTGATATCCGGTGCGCAGGAAATCTTTCCCCATCTCGCCGGATACATCCTGAAACTCTCTGCCGCCCAAGTTCTGAAACATGGTGTCGTGTTGGCGGGCGTTGGGCTTGATGTTGTCGACGTCTCCATTGGCGGAATACAAATCCTTCCAGCCATCGTTGTCGTAATCGATAAAGCCCATGCTCCAACTGGACAGCGGCGCGCTGAGCTGCCTTAATTTCGTTTGCGGCGACATATAACGGAAAAAGTCGCCGCTATTCTGGAACAATGCCCAGATTTGTCCTATCAGATTGTTATAAATAATATCGACGCGGCCATCGTTGTTATAATCCTTGGCATCGCTTCCCATGGAAGAGACCGCCTTCGCGCTGTCGTCGTAGGCTACGCCGAGCTGCAAGGCCTGCTCTTCGAACGTTCCGTCGCCTTTATTGATGAACAACGAATTGGCTTCCGTGTCGTTGGCGATGAAAACATCCTGCCAGCCGTCGCCGTTGAAATCGGCGATCGAAATCCCCATCCCCTTGCCAGGCGCTTTGGCGAAGCCCGACTTTTCCGTTACGTCTTCAAATGCGCCATGGCCCAGGTTGTGATAGAGCCGGTGCGGAACGGGCTGATAGTAGAGACGGGGATCGCAATAATATTCCACGCCTGAGGCGCTACAACGTTTGTCCGTTTGCGGAGTCCACAAAGTGTAATTGGATACGACCAGGTCGAGCAAGCCGTCTTTATCGTAATCGAACCACGCGGCGCCGATGCTCAACGTGCCGGCTGGTTTCGTGCCGATACCGGATTGCGATGTGACGTCGGTGAATGTTCCGTTGCCGTTGTTGTGATAAAGCACGTTCCTGCCGGCGCCCGCAATGAAGATGTCCTCGTATCCGTCGTTGTCGTAATCGCCGATGGCGACGCCGGTATTGTAGTCGAGATTCTCGCCCAGCAGTCCGGCCTTCTTGGTGACGTCTTCAAACGTGCCGTCGCCTTTGTTGCGAAGCAGGCAGTTATAGAAAACGGGTCCAGTCTTCTTCAATTCCGGCAGCTTTGCGCCGTTGGTGAAGAAGATGTCCATCTTGCCATCGTTGTCGAAATCGAAAATGGCGACGCCGCCGGCGATGGGCTGCGGGAAATACTTTCGAGGCGACAGATCGTTGTTAGTGACGTAAGAGAATTTGGAGCGTGGGGCGACGTTGGTGAAGTGAGGCCGCTTGACCGGCTGAGCGGATTGGAAACCGAAAGCGCAAAACAATAAAGCAACGACGACCACCGCACCTATGAAAATGGCCCGCATTTACCGCTTTTCAGTGGGTGCGCCGGAAACATTTTTCCGCAGCGTCTTCGTGTTCCGATTAAGCTGCTCAGACGTGCTCTTCTGAAGCGCAAACTCACGCGCCGCGTCGTCCTTGCGTCCCATCCTTTGGTAAGCGGTAGCGAGAGTAAAGTGCATGGTCGGGTTTTCCGGCGAAAGCTTGACGGCGGTTTCGAGCGGCTTCACCGCATCCCCGGCCTTTCCAGAATCCAACAATGAGCGGCCCAGCCCGAAGTGCGCCTCGCCGAACGAAGGATACAGTTCGGCGGACCGGGAAAAATGCTCGATGGCCTCGGGGAGTTTGTCGGCCTGCCGCGCCAGCTCGCCCAGATAATATTCCGCGCCGGCATTCTTGGGAAAGATTTTCAATTCCGCTTCGAACTCCTTGCGGGCATCCTCGGCGCTGGACGAAGAACC